>NZ_JBSFZS010000019.1:0-87733 GCF_053600395.1 Streptomyces sp. NPDC005070
CTCCCGGCACGCTCCCCCAAGCTCTTCGAGCAGGGGGGACCCCCACTCGCCGCACCGGCCGAAAGCCCAAGTACATCCAGTACGAGGACTTCCGGTCGGCACACCGAGAGCACGCACCGGGCGCCGCTCCTTGACGGGCAAACGTTGCCTGCCGCGGCACTAGCGAGGCCCTCGGCCGCGCCACGCGGGCCCCGCCCACGCCACCGCCCCGGGATCCCGTGGGGGTGGGCCCGCGGGATAAGGATGTCCGGATCCGCTCCTCGGCGAGGAGTGGCCCGGACCGTCCGAAAGGGGAAGATCCATGGAAAGCCGCCGCGGAGGAGTGGGGTTCCCTTGAGAGTCGTCCTGCTGGGTACGGCCGCCGCCGGCGGCTTCCCTCGGTGGAACTGCGCCTGCGCGCAATGCTCGGCCGCCCGCGACGGAAAACTGCCGGCACGCACCCAGGAAGGCGTCGCCGTCAGCGGCAACTCCCGCGACTGGTGGCTGCTCAACGCCTCACCCGACATCCGTACGCAGCTCAACGCCACCCCCGCGCTCGCACCCGGCGCCGGGGGCACGCCCGTGCGCGGCGTCCTGCTGACGGACGCCGAGGCCGCTCACGCGACCGGGCTGACCGGGCTGCACGGCGCCCCGGGACTGAAGGTCTACGCCTCGCCTCCCGTCCTCGCCGCGCTCTCCCCGCTGCGCCCCCTCCTCGACCGCCCCGCCGCGTGGGCCTGGGCGGACAGCTTCACCGAGGGCGGATTCGTCCTGGCCGGAGGCCTGGTCGTCAGCGCCCACGCGCTCGGTTCCCGGCCCCCCGGCCACATCCCCGGGGCCGCCGACGACGACCGCTGGGTGACGGCGTACCGGATCGAGGACCTGGCCAGCGGGGGCGTGCTCGTCTACGCACCGTGCCTCGGCCGGTGGACGCCCGCCCTCGACGACGTGCTCGACGGGGCGACCTGCGTTCTGCTCGACGGCACCCTCTACACGGGCGGCGGGACGGACACCGCGGTACGGGCACCCCGCGGGCGGACGGCCGCCGCGTGGCACCTTCCGGTCTCCGGCGCGGACGGCAGCCTGGCGGCGCTGGCCCGGCACCCCGGTCCGCGCGTCGTCTACACCCACTTCGACAGCGCGAACCCGCTGCTCGACCCGGCCACGGACGCCTGCGCGTCGGTGACCGGGGCCGGCGCGGAGATCCTGCCGGACGGAGCGGAACTCGTGCTCTAGCTGTGCCCTCCCATGAGGGCGGACCGCTCAGCCCTGCAGCATGCGGGCGAGCGCGGACCGCTGCAGGGGGAGCACCTCGGCGTGCAGCTCGCGGCCCTTCCGGGTGAGCGCGACCCACACTCCGCGGCGGTCCTCCTGGCAGACGGTGCGTTCCACCAGGCCGTCCTTCTCCAGCCGGCCGATGAGCCGGGACAGCGCGCTCTGGCTCAGATGGACCCGGTCCGCGATGTTCTGCACCCGGCAATGCTCACCGGGCTCCGCGACCGTCTCCGTGACGAGGATGTCCAGGACCTCGAAGTCACTGGCTCCCAGGCCGTGCGGATGCAGCACGCGGTCGATCTCGCACATCGTGCGCGCGTGCACCGACAGGATGTCCCGCCACTGGTCCTCCAGGCGGGAACCGGACGTCTGCGTTGCCATAATTGAACGGTAACAGAGATCCGGCCACTAGTTGAGAATGCAATTAGTGTGCCTGCATTCAGTTGGTCGGGTCCTCGATGAGCCCGTACATGTTGCCCTCCGCGTCCTTCACCGACGCGACCTGCCTGCCGTTGCCGACGTCCTGGAGCTCCTGGAGCGTCTCGGCGCCCGCCTCGAGCAGGGCCGCCAGGGTCGCCTTGATGTCGTCGACGTGCCAGAAGGGGACCGGGCCGGTCAGGCCCTTGGCGTGACCGTTCGGGTCGAGTCCGACATCCTGGCCCGCGTCCTTGAACCCGACGTAGTAAGGCTCGTCCACATAGGGCTCCACCCCGAGCAGTCGGGTGAACAGGGCCTTGGCCTTCGCGATGTCCTTGACGGGGTAGATGATGGTCTTGACTCCGGCGGTCATCTCGACTCCTGTGCGGTGCGTGCGGCCGTGTCGGCCGGCTGTCGTGCCGTCGGCGTTCCGACGGCACTTTCACGCTAAGCCGGGGGAGCCGGGTACGGCTTCTCGAATCCTGACCGGTGCGCGGGGGACCCGCCGCCCCTTGCACCGGCGTTGCACGGCACGCCGCTCAGGTGGACTCGCGGCGCACCAGCTCCGTCGGCAGGATGACCGCCGCCGGATCCTCGCCGCCGATCTGGGCGAGCAGGACCCGGACCATCTCGGAGCTGATGCGGTCCCACGGCTGGCGGATGGTGGTCAGGGCCGGGGTGGCCGCCGTGGCGGCGGGGGAGTCGTCGAAGCCGCCGACCGCGACGTCCTCCGGAACCCGGCGGCCCGCCTTGCGCAGCGCGGCCAGCACGCCCTGGGCCATCAGGTCCGAGGCGACGAACACGGCGTCCATGTCCGGGGCGCGGTCGAGGAGCAGTTCGGCACCCGCCTCACCGCTGGCGCGGCTGTAGTCCCCGGAGGCGATGAGACGGTCGTCGGCCTCGACGCCCGCCTCGGCGAGCACTTCCCGGTATCCCGCGAGTCGCTCGACACCGCCAGGGGTGTCGAGCGGTCCCGTGACCATGCCGATCCGGCGGCGCCCGAGGGAGAGCAGGTGCGTGACCATGTCCCGGGCGCCGTCACGGTCGTCGGCGGCCACGTAACTCACCTTGGAGCCGAGCCCGATGGGCTTGCCGCACGCGACGAGCGGCACGCCCGCCTCGCGCAGTTCCTCGGCGACCGGATCGCCGGAGTGGCTGGAGACCAGCAGTACTCCGTCGACATGGCCGGCCGTGATGTAGCGCGTGATGCGCCGCCGCTCGTCCTGGGTGCCGGCGAGCATCAGCAGGAGGGGGACGTCGTGTGCGGCGAGTGCCTGGGTGCAGCCGCGCAGCAGGACGTTGAAGTTCGGGTCCTCGAAGAACCGCTCCTGGGGCTCGGTCAGCAGGAAGCCGACCGAGTCGGACCGCCCGGTGATCAGCGAACGGGCGTGCCGGTTCACGACGTAGCCCGTTCTGCGGATGGCGGCGTTGACCGCCTCCGCCGCCGTGGGGCTGACGTAGTGCCCGCCGTTGAGCACGCGCGAGACGGTGCCCCGCGAGACACCCGCCTCACGCGCGACGTCGTGGATAGTCGGCGGCTTGCGTCGGCCGCCCGTGTTGCTCATCGGATGCCTCCGGGAAAACCCCGGTTCAAGCCGGGGAGGAATCGGATTGCCTGCGGAGTGGGGCAGAGGGAGACGATTCGCCGCCGTTGGCGGACCGTCATCCATTACCTAAAGTCCGCAGGAGATCACAATCTGTTGTAGTAGTTTGTGAGGCGTGGTCAAAGAGGTGAAGCGGGCATTCAAATACCGCTTCTATCCGACGAATGCGCAGGCGGCGGAGCTGTCGCGCACTTTCGGATGCGTGCGCACGGTCTACAACCTGGCACTCGAAGAACGTACCGCTGCGTGGTACCGGCGCCGGGAGAGGGTCAACTACAACGCGACCTCGGCGATGCTCACCGCCTGGAAGAAGACCGAGGAGCTCGCCTATCTGTCCGAGGTGTCCTCGGTGCCGTTGCAGCAGTGTCTGCGGCATCTGCAGGCGGCATTCACGAGTTTCTTCGAGGGCCGGGCGAAGTACCCGCGGTTCAAGTCGCGGAAGAAATCCCGCCGCTCCGCCGAGTACACCAGCTCGGCGTTCCGCTACCGCGACGGCAGGCTCACGCTCGCCAAGATGAGCGAGCCGCTGGCCATCGTGTGGTCGAGGCCGATTCCTGAAGGCGCGCTGCCGTCGACGGTGACGGTGTCCCAGGATGCGGCCGGACGCTGGTTCGTGTCGCTGCTCTGCGACGACACGGTCACCCTCACTCCGGCCATCACGGCTGCTGTCGGGATCGACGCGGGGATCACATCGCTGGTGACGCTGTCCACCGGGGAGAAGGTCACCAATCCCCGGCACGAACGCCGTGACCGCGCCCGTCTCGCGAAGGCGCAGCGGGAACTGTCCCGCAAGACCAGGGGTGCCGCCAACCGGGAGAAGGCGCGCCGCAAGGTGGCCAAGGTCCACGCCCGGATCGCCGACCGGCGCCGCGATCACCTGCACAAGCTGACCACTCGTCTCGTCCGTGAGAACCAAACGGTGGTGATCGAGGACCTGAGCGTCCGCAACATGGTCAAGAACCACGGGCTCGCCCGAGCGATCTCGGACGCTGCCTGGCGTGAGCTGCGGGAGATGCTGGAGTACAAGTGCGCCTGGTACGGGCGCGCACTCGTCGTGATCGACCGCTGGTTCCCCTCCAGCAAGCTGTGCGGGAACTGCGGCGCGATCAGGGCGAGGCTGCCGCTGAACGTCCGGGAGTGGACGTGCGAGTGCGGCACGGTGCACGACCGCGACGTGAACGCGGCGAAGAACGTTCTGGCGGCCGGGCTGGCCGTGTCTGCCTGTGGAGACGGTGTAGGACCTCAACGGGAGTCCTCCCGGACGGGGCGGTCGTCGGCGAAGCAGGAACCCCAGCGGGTGACCGCTGGAATCCCCCGCCTTTGGACGGGGGAGGAAGCCAAGGTCATGACTTTACGGCTCCGGACAGCAGGTCGAGGCTCCAGAAGCGCTGGATGACCAGGAACAGCGCGACCAGCGGGACGATCGCGAGCAGGGCGCCGGTGATGACCAGGGTGTACAGGGCCGGCGTGTTGGAGCCCTGTTCCAGGAGCGTGAACAGACCGAGGGTGATCGGGAACTTCTCGTCGTCGCTGAGCATGATGTAGGGGAGCAGGAAGTTGTTCCACACGGCGACGAACTGGAACAGGAACACCGTCACCAGACCGGGCACCATCATCGGCAGCGCGACCCGGGTGAAGATCCGCCACTCGCCGGCGCCGTCCATCCGGCCGGCCTCGACCACGTCGTCGGGGACGGCCGCGGCGGCGTAGATGCGGGCGAGGTAGACGCCGTACGGGGACAGGACGAGCGGCAGCAGCACCGAGGCGTACGAATCCGTCAGGTCCGCCTTGGCGAGGAGCAGGTACTGCGGGATCGCGAGGATCACCGGAGGCATCAGCACGCCCGCCATGAGCACGCTGAAGATGGTCTCGCGGCCCCGGAAGCGGTAGACCGCCAGGGCGTAGCCGCTGACTGCCGAGACGCCCGTCGACAGCAGGGCGCCGAGACCCGCGTAGAGCGCGGAGTTGCCCATCCACTTCCAGTAGATGCCGTCGCGGTAGGCGCTGAGGTCCTTGATGTTCTGGGTGAACCCGGTGCCGGGCAGGAAGGTGAAGGTCGAGAACAGTTCGCGGCCCGACTTGGTGGCCGCGATCACCACCCAGGCGACGGGCAGCAGACAGTAGAGCGCGCCGAGCAGCAGTGTGAGCGTCGGCACCAGGGCGATCCGGCCGGGTGGGGGACCCTGGGCGGTGCCGGGGGTCGTGCCCGCGGCCGGCGCGGCCTTGCGGAGGGCGAGAGAACTCATCGTGCCTCCTCCTGCTTGGTACGGGAGTTCGCGGCGCGCAGGAAGCCGAAGGACAGGACCAGCGTGACCGCGGCGATGATCACTGCCTCGGCCGCGGCGGCGTATATGTCACCGGTGTTGAACGCGTCCCGGTAGACCTTCATGAGCGGACTCCAGGTCGTGGAGACGGAGTTGGTGAGGGGTTTGAGGGTGGTCGGCTCGCTGAAGACCTGGAGGGTGGCGATGATCGAGAAGAAGAAGGTGAGCACCAGGGAGGGCGCCACCATCGGGATCTTGATCCGCAGTGCGGTCTGCAACGGGGTGACGCCGTCCAGCCTCGCCGCCTCGAGCACCTCGGCCGGGATGGCCTGGAGCGAGGTGTAGATGACGATCATGTTGAAGCCGGTGCCGCCCCAGACCGCGACGTTCGACAGCGCGATGTACAGCGGGCCGCCGTCCAGCAGGTCGGGCTGGGGCAGGCCCAGCCTGTCGAGGACGAAGTAGAAGGGGCTGACGTCCGGGAGGTACAGGAAGCCCCACAGCAGTGCGGCCACGACGCCGGGGATGGCGTACGGCAGGAAGATCGCGAGCCGGGTGAAGGGGGCCAGGCGCACCTTCTCCGCGTCGAGCATGAGCGCGAAGAGCAGCGCGAGGCCGAGCATCACCGGCACCACGATGGCGCCGTAACCGGCCACGCGCAGCGCGCCGTCGACGAGTTCGCTGTCGGTCAGCGCGTCGGTGTAGTTCCTGATGCCCGCCCAGACTTCCTTGCGGGCTCCGGCGCCCAGGCCGAGGCCCTTGACCTGGACCTTGTGCAGGCTGAGCCAGATCGCGTAGCCGATGGGCAGCGCGAAGAAGAGGACGAAGAGGATCGTCGCGGGGAGGAGGAAGGCGTACGGGGCCCCCTTGACCCCGTACGGCTTCCGGCGTGCGATGGTCACTGAGCGACCCCGAAGCCCTGCTTCTTCAGGTCGGCGACGGTCGCGTCCTGCATGGTCTTCAGCGCGGCACCGAAGTCCGACTTGTTCTTGGCGGCGGCGCCGAAGGCGTCGTTGAAGGACGTGTAGGCGACGTTCACGTTCGGGCCCCAGGCGGACGGCGCGGTGGTCTTCGCGATCTCCGAGGCCTTGGTGTAGAAGTCCGGCTGGTTGGAGAAGAAGGCCGGCGGCTGGGCGAACGCGTCACTGGTCTGCGCGCTCGTGGACGCCGGGTAGATGCCACTCTCCTTGGCCAGCGCGGCCACCGCCTGCGGGTCCGTGTTCAGCCAGGCGGCGAACTTCGCGGCGGCCGCCTTGTGCGGGGAGTCGGTGGTGACGGCCGTCGAGGAGCCGCCCCAACTGCCGGTGACGTTCTCGCCCGCCGACCACTGCGGCAGCGGGGCCATCGCCCACTTGCCCTTGGTCTGCGGGGCCGCCGTGGTCAGGGTGCCGGGCGCCCACACCGCGCTGACCCAGGCGATCTCCTTGCCGGTGTTCAGCGCCTTGTTCCAGGCCGGCTGGTACATCGGCTGGTTGTCGATCGCGCCCTCCTTGACGAGACCGCCCCAGAAGTCGGCGACCTTCCGGGTGGCCGCGTCGTCGATCCCGACCTGCCACTTGTCGCCGGAGGCGGTCCACCACTTGGCGCCCGCCTGCTGCGCCAGACCCGCGAAGAGGCCGGAGTCGTTGGCGGAGAAGGTGGTCAGGGCCTTGTCCGGCGCCTTCTTCTTCAGCGCGCGGGCGGTCTCGGCGAACTGCTCCCAGGTGGTGGGGACCGTCAGGCCGTACTTCTTGAACAGGTCGGCGCGGTAGTAGAACATCATCGGGCCGATGTCCTGGGGGATCGCGTAGACGGCGTCCGTCCCCAGCGTCGTCTGCTGCCAGACGCCGTCGGCGAACTTGCTCTTCGCCTCCTTCGACTCGGCGGCTATGTCGGCGAGCGCGTCATTGCTGACCAGCGTCGGAAGGGCCTGGTACTCGGCCTGGACCAGGTCCGGTGCCTTCTTCGCCTTGTGCGCGGTGAGGATCTTGGTGATGAGCGAGTCGCCCGAGGCCTGCTTCTTCACCTCGACGGTGATCTGCTGCTTCTTGCCCGGCCCCTTGTTCCAGAGGTCGACGACCTTGTCCATGCCCGGCGCCCAGGTCCAGAACGTCAGTGTCGCGGGTCCGGACTGGGATGCGCTCTTGTCGTCGTCGGACGAGCCGCAGGCGACGAGCGAGGTGGCGCCGAGGACGACGGCGATGGTGCTGGCCACGAGGCGGCTGTGCTTCGTGTTGGGCATGGAACGTTCTCCCCTGACCTGGGCCTCCGCCTGTTGCGGAAGGCCTGCCCTGTTCTTGTGCGGTTCGCTTTCCGGGGTGCGCCGGCCGGCACCGGGACCACGAGCGTGCGCGGGGCTCTTCGAGCCTTCGCGCGCTCGTCCGCCGACACCTGAGCACCCCTTGGGCTCACTTGCCGTGCTTCTGTGAGCGTTCACAGTAGAGAAACATCCCGGACACTTGTCAATGGTTGTTGCTGTGCGGTTATGTTGGGCTCACGCCGCTGGCGTTGTGTGTGCACGTTCCCAAATGATCGATTACATGGGAGAGATCCATGCCGGAGACCAACCCCAAGGGCCTCACCGGGCTCGCCTTCGGTGGGGACTACAACCCCGAGCAGTGGCCGGAAAGCGTCTGGCCCGAGGACGTCCGGCTGATGCGGGAGGCGGGCGTCACGATGGTGAGCGTCGGGATCTTCTCCTGGGCCCTTCTCGAACCGGCCCGGGGCACCTACGAGTTCGGGTGGCTCGACCGCGTGCTCGACCTTCTCCACGAGAACGGCATACGCGCGGACCTGGGCACCCCGACCGTCGCACCGCCCGCCTGGTTCTACCGCGAACACCCGGAAGCGCTGCCCGTGGCCGCCGACGGCACCCGCTACGCCTTCGGTTCACGCGGCGCCATCTGCCACAGCAACACCCACTACCGCGCCGCCGCCGCCGCCATCACCACCCGGCTCGCGACCCGGTACGCCGACCACCCCGCCCTCGCCCTGTGGCACGTCCACAACGAGTACGGCGTCCCCGTGTCCGCCTGCTACTGCGACTCCTGCGCGGCACACTTCCGCCGGTGGCTGACCGGCACCTACGGGACGGTCGAGGAACTCGACGAGGCCTGGGGGACCAGCTTCTGGGGCCAGCGGTACACCGCGTTCGACCAGGTCGACCCGCCGCGCGTGACCCCGACCGTCGGCAATCCGGCACAGGCGCTGGACTACAAGCGGTTCGCCGACGCGACCATGCGGGAGAACTTCGTGGCCGAACGGGACATCCTCCACCGGCTCGCGCCCGGCATCCCTGTCACCACCAACTTCATGACGGCCCTCAGCCAGTGCGACTCGGTGGACTACTGGGCATGGGGCCGCGAGGTCGACCTGGTCACCAACGACCACTATCTGATGACCGACGGGCGCCGCACCCACGTGAACCTCGCGATGGCCGCCGACCTCACCCGCTCCGTCGCGGGCGGCGCCCCCTGGCTGCTCCTCGAACACTCCACCTCGGGCGTCAACTGGCAGCCCCGCAACCCCGCCAAGGCACCCGGCCAGATGGCCCGCAACTCCCTCTCCCACGTGGCCCGCGGCTCCGAGGGCGCCCTGTTCTTCCAGTGGCGGCAGTCCCGCAGCGGCGCGGAGAAGTTCCACTCCTCGATGCTGCCGCACGCCGGCACCGACTCGCGGGTGTGGCGCGAGGTCGTCGAACTCGGCGCGGCCATCGACTCGTTGGCCGTCGTCAAGGACACCCGCACGGTCGCCGACGTGGCCGTGCTGTGGGACTGGCAGTCCTGGTGGGCGCAGAGCCTGCAGTGGCGTCCGAGCGAGGACCACGACGCCCGTGAGCGCGCCGACGCCTTCTACGAGGCCCTCTACGACCGTCACCTCACCGTCGACTTCGCCCACCCGGAAGCCGACTTGTCGGCCTATCCCCTTGTCGTCGTGCCCGCCCTCTATCTGATGACCGAGGCGGCGGGGAACAACCTCAGGGAGTACGTCGAGCGCGGCGGTACCCTCCTCGTCTCCTACTTCTCCGGCATCGTCGACGAGCACGACGCCGTCCACGAAGGCCCCCACCCCGGCGCGCTGCGGGACGTACTCGGCCTGACCGTCGAGGAGTTCTCCCCGCTGCTCCAGGGGGAACTCGTCCGGATCACCGGGCCCGACGGCTCCGAACTGACCGGCGACGTGTGGACCGAGTTCGTGGTGCCGCGCGGTGCCGAGACCGTGTGGACGTACGCGAGCGGGCTCACCGCCGGACATCCGGCGGTCACCCGGCACCGGAGCGGCGCGGGCTCGGCCTGGTACGTGTCCACGCGCCTCGGGGCCGAGGGGCTCGCCGCCCTGATCGGCTGGGTGGCGGACGACGCGCGCATCGCCCCGCGCGCCGACCTGCCCCGCGATGTCGAAGTGGTGCGCCGCAGCGGCGAGTCGGGCACCTATGTCTTCGCCGTCAACCACACCGCGTCCGACGCCAAGGTGCCGCTGGACGCGCACGGCACCGAGCTCCTGACCGGCGAACGCGCCGCGGGACGGCTGGCGGTCCCGGCGGGCGCGGTGCGGGTCGTACGCCTCGACGCGTGACAGGCCGTGGGCCGTACGGGGGTGAGCGCCGGTGCGGTCCGGCCGGCCGGACGCCGGGTGGAGTGTGGGCTGGGCTTTCCCGGGCTCGGGATCAACCGGACTCCGCTGCATGGGAGGCGCCCGGCCCGGTTCAACTGGGGTCCACCGCACGGGAGGTGCTGAACCGATCCAACCAGTCACTGAGGTACGGGGTTTGGCCGGCCCCGGACCATCCGACCGGCCGCCCGCCCGGGCAGCCCTGAGCATCTGATCGGCCGCCCGTCGGGCGGCACCGGCCCCCGACGGCCGACCCCGATGCGCCGTCCCGTCTCGGATCAGGCCACCTCGCCCGATCCACGCAACGCGCAGCGCACCTTCCGGAGACCCCCACCGGCCGGGCCGCACGGCCCGCCGTCCGCTCCAACCGCCGCCCGGGTCATGGGACTCGGCGGCCATCCGCCCCCCTCCGCCCGTGTGAGCCAGGAAGCCGCGGGCGGAGGGGTTCGCCCCCGGATCCATCCCGGATCACCCCGGATCCACCCCGGATCCACCGGGGGCACCTTCTCCCCACCACGTCGAAGGGACGACGGACGATGATGTTCCATCCCAGACGCACCCTCAGGGCCCTGCTGCTGCCACTCGCGGCCGGGCTCGCCCTCGCCGCACTGCCCGCGCAGACCGCGCACGCGGCGAGCACCCTGACCAATGCCGGGTTCGAGACCGACGGGACCGGCGTCGCCGTGCCCGCCGGCTGGTCGGAGTCCGGCTCCACCGGCGCCTCCTACGTCGAGGCCGGCGGCCACGGCGGAAGCTACCGCCTCAGCCATTACTCCGCCTCGGCCTACAAGGTGGAGACCTACCAGACCCTCACCGGGCTCACCAACGGCAGCTACAAGCTCACCGCGTGGGTGCGCTCCGGCGGCGGACAGAACTCCGCCTACCTCGCTCTGAAGAACTGCGGCGGCACCGAACAGCGCACCGACCTGCCGGTCTCCACCAGCGGGTGGATCCACCTGGTCGTGCCCGTCTCGGTGACGGGCAACCAGTGCACGATCAGCGTCTATTCCGACGCCAACGCCGGGAACTGGATCAACGTCGACGATCTGACGTTCACCTCCGGCACCACCGGACTGTCCGTCAAGGGCTCCGACATCTCCTCCCTCGCCAAGAGCGAAGCCTACGGCGGGGTCTACAAGACCGGTTCCGGCACCACCGGCGACGCGCTCGCCATCCTCAAGTCCGCCGGGATGAACTACGCGCGCCTCAAGGTCTGGGTGAATCCGGCCGACGGCTACAACAACAAGGCGCGTGTCCTGGCGATGGCCAAGCGCATCAAGGCGCAGGGCATGAAACTCCTGGTCGACTTCCACTACTCCGACACCTGGGCCGACCCCGGCACCCAGACCAAGCCGGCCGCCTGGGCCGGACACTCGTACAGTCAGCTCAAGACGGACGTCTACAACCACACGTACGACGTCCTGAACGCCCTGAAGGCGCAGGGCACCACGGCCGACATGGTGCAGATCGGCAACGAGATCAACGGCGGCATGCTCTGGTCCGAGGGCTCCACGGACAACTTCGCGCAGCTCGCCGGACTCCTCAACTCCGGCTACGACGCGGCGAAGGCGGTCAGCTCATCCACCGTCGTTGCCCTGCACCTCGCCAAGGGCGGCGATCTCACCGGCACCCGCTGGTGGTTCGACACCGCGCTCGCCAACGGCGTGAAGTTCGACGCCATCGGCCTGTCCTACTACGGCTACTGGCACGGCTCGCTCTACGACTTCCAGACCACCCTGGACGACGCGGCCGCCCGCTACGGCAAGCCGGTGTTCCTCGCCGAGACGGCCTACCCCTTCCGTCTGGACAGCGACGACGCGCTCGTCAACCAGATCGACACGACGGCCGAACTGGTCTCCGGCTACGCGGCCACGACCACCGGGCAGTCCAACTGGCTTCGTGACGTCATGAACATCGTGGAGGCCGTGCCGAACGGCCGGGGCCTCGGCGTCTTCTACTGGGAGGCCACCTGGACGGCCGTGACCGGCAACGGCTGGGACCCGGCCGATCCCTCCTCCGGCAACGGCTGGGAGAACCAGGCCCTGTTCGGCTTCGACGACAAGGCGCTTCCGGCCATGTCCCTGTTCGGTCACCGCTGAGCTGAAAGGGGTCCGGCCGCCGGTGCGGCCGGGCCCCGTGCGCCGTGTGAGGCGTTCGGCTCCGGCCAGGCTCTCGGGAAGACCGTGCGTGCCGCCGTCGGCTGCGGGACAGTTACGGGAGACCGTCACGACGGAGGGGGACGCGATGCTGAGGGGAGCCGGCAACGGCCAAAGACTGGACATCCTGGAGTGGTTGCGCACCCCCGCGGCGCACTTCCCGCCGCAGCGCGGTGCCGACCTCGTCGAGGACGGTGTCAGCCCCGAGGCTCTCGCCGTCAAACTCGGAGTGAGCCGGGCCGTGGCGCGTACCCACCTCGACCTCCTCACCGGAGTCGGCCTCCTGCGCGCCAAGAAGCGGGGGCGGCGGACCTACTACCGACGCGACGAGTACCGTATCGCCGAGGTGAGCCACTACTTCGAGAAGGGCTGGTAGGCGCGTGGGAGACGGGTCCGGCACGACGGCCACAGCTCTTTCGCCGAGGCGCGCGGTGCCGCTCGGCGGCCGCGGCCCCGAGGACGTGGTGGCCGACTCCCGGGGCGGGGTGCTGACCGGTCTGGAAGACGGCCGCATCGTACGCGTCGAAGGCCTCGGCGACCCCGACCGCACCACGGTCCGGGTCGTCGCCGAGACGGGCGGCAGGCCGCTCGGCCTCGAACTCCTGCCGGACAACGCCCTGTTGGTGTGCGATGCCGAACGCGGACTGCTACGGGTCGGCCTCGGGGACGGAGTGGTCCGCGTCCTCGCCGACCGGGTCGCCGGTGTTCCGCTGCGCTTCTGCAGCAATGTGGTCGCCCTCTCGGACGGCACCGTGTACTTCACCGTCTCCAGCCGGAGTTACCCCCTCAAGCAGTGGATCGGCGATCTCGTCGAACACACCGGATCCGGCTGTCTCCTCCGCCTCGCGCCGGGCGAGACGGAACCCGAAGTGCTGCTGGAGGGACTGCAGTTCGCCAACGGCCTCGCCGCCTCCGCCGACGAGTCGTTCCTCGTCCTGGCGGAGACCGGCAGGTTCCGCCTCGTCCGCTACTGGCTCACCGGACCGCGAGCGGGCCATTCCGAGACCTTCGCCGACGACCTCCCCGGCCAGCCGGACAACCTCTGGCGCGCCCCGGACGGCCCGATCTGGGTGGCTCTGGCGGGCCCCCGCGTCGGCGCCCTGGAACTCCTGCACCGCCGGGGCCCGGCCGTCCGGCGCGCGGCGGCCCGGATCGCGGTGCGGGCGCCCTTCAGACCGCCGGGCACCACCGGAGTCCTCGCGGTCGGCGACGACGGCACCGTCGTGCACCACCTGGAGAGCCGCCGCGCCCGGTTCCGGATGGTGACCAGCGCCTGTGAGTCCGACGGCCGGCTGATCCTCGGCAGCATCTGGGAGCGGGGCCTCGCCGTCTGCGATCTTCCGGGCGCCACCGACTGAGCCGCCGGGTCGTCCGGAGGGGCCGCCGTGCGCGGTGCGCGGGGCGGACCGGGTGTGCGCGGCCCGCGCGCCCGGCGTTACCCTGGTCACCAGCCGCGATCTTGCAGCGCGGCACGGCGGTGGGGCCCGCCGTACCCGAACCGCGGCGCGGATGCCGCCAACGGTCCCTGCTTGCGATGCCGTGTGCCCGCACCGGCCCGGCGAGTAGGAGCACCGGAGAGCATGACCGTCCCGCACCCCGAGCACGTCGGCGAGTCCGGCGCCCCCGTACGCCCGCCCGCGCGTCCGCCGTCCCCCTGGCACGGCCAGGGTCCGGTCGTCGCGGCGGTCTCCCTGGGCGGCAGCATGGGCGCCGCGGCCCGCTACGGCGCGGGCTTGCTGTGGCCCACGCCGGACGGCACCTTCCCCTGGACCACGTTCACGATCAACGTCGTGGGCTGCGCCGTCATCGGCGTGCTCATGGTGCTGGTCACCGACGTACGGTCGGTGCACCGCCTCGCGCGCCCCTTCTTCGGCACCGGAGTCCTGGGCGGCTTCACCACCTTCTCTACTTACGCCGTCGACATCCGCGAGCTGGTCGGCACCGGTCACCCGGGCACCGGGCTCGGCTATCTCGCCGCGACCCTGTGCGCGGCGCTGGCGGCGGTGTGGCTCGGCACCACGGCGACCCGCCGTGCCCTCACATGGAGGCGGCGATGACAAGGCTGACCGGCGACGCCCTGAGACTGACGGTGCTCATCGGCGAGAACGACACCTGGCACCACAAGCCGCTCTACGCGGAGATCGTGCACCGCGCCCACGCGGCGGGCCTCGCGGGCGCCAGCGTCTTCAAGGGCATCGAGGGTTTCGGCGCCTCCTCCCTCATCCACACCTCGCGGCTGCTCTCGCTGAGCGAGGACCTGCCGGTGGCCGTGGTCGTCGTGGACACCGAGGAGCGGGTCCGGGCGTTCCTGCCGCAGCTCGACGAGCTCGTCACCGAGGGTCTGGTGCTCCTCGACCCCTGCGAGGTCATCCGGTACGTGGGCCGCGGCGGCTCACCCGGTGACCCCTCCGGCGCGACCGGCGGCGAGTCCGGGGAAGGCGGGACCCCGCGGTGAACTGGCTGCTGGTGATCATCGGCGCCGCGGCCGGCGCACCTCTGCGGTACCTGACCGACCGGGCGGTACAGCTCAGGCACGATACGGTCTTCCCCTGGGGCACCCTCGTCGTGAACGTGGCGGGGTGCCTGATCCTCGGGCTGCTGACCGGTGCCGCCTCGGCGGGGCAGGTGTCGGAGCACCTGCGACTGCTGATCGGGACCGGGCTGTGCGGGGCGCTGACCACGTACTCGACGTTCTCCTACGAGACCCTGCGGCTGAGCGAGACGGGTGCGGCGTTCTACGCTGCCGCCAACGTGATCGTGAGCGTGACGGCGGGCCTGGGCGCGGCGTTCGCCGGGGTCTCGTTTGCCCAAGCTTTGTGGACGTAGGTGACGGGCGCCCGCTGCTATAGGTAACACTGTCTCCTGCATCGTCTACAGCACTGTCGACCAACTCCTCAGAACTGGATCCCATGAGCGTCATCAACGTCGGTCAGGCCGTCGTCCTCGGAGTCGTCGAGGGGGTGACCGAATTCCTCCCCGTCTCCTCGACCGGTCACCTCAAGATCACCGAGGGACTGATGAACATCCCCGTCGACGACGACGCCGTCGTCGGTTTCTCCGCGGTCATCCAGGTCGGCGCGATCGCCGCCGTGCTCGTGTACTTCTTCAAGGACATTGTGCGGATCGTCTCCGCCTGGGGACGCGGCCTGCGCGACAAGAACGAGCGCCACAGCCACGATTACAAGTTCGCCTGGTGGGTCATCTACGCGACGATCCCGATCGTGGCCGTGGGCCTCGCGGCCAAGCCGCTCATCGAGGGTCCGCTGGCCTCCCTGTGGGTGGTCGCGGGCTCGTTGATCGCGGGCAGTGCCGTGATGTGGGCGGCCGACCAGATGGGCCGTCACAAGCGCGGTGAGGACGACGTGTCGTTCAAGGACGCGATGCTGGTCGGCAGCTCCCAGATCCTCGCCCTGCTCTTCCCCGGCTTCTCGCGCTCGGGCGCCACCATGTCGACGGGCCTCATCCTCGACCTGGACCGCGTCGCCGCCACCCGGCTCTCCTTCTTCCTCGGCATCCCGGCCCTGACGGGTGCGGGCCTGTACGAGCTGAAGGACGCCCTGGGCACCGGCGTGGGCGCCGCTCCGCTGATCGTCGGCACCGTCGTGTCGTTCGTGGTCGCCTACGCCTCGATCGCCTGGCTGCTGAAGTTCGTCGCCAAGCACTCCTTCAACGCCTTCGTGATCTACCGCATCGTCATCGGCGTGCTGCTCTTCGGGCTGCTCGGCACGGGCGTCATCGACAGCTGACACCGCTCCGGGCGACGGTGCGAACCGGCCCCGGGCACGAACGGTCCGCCCACAGGGGGCGCGAAGCCGGATTCCGGCTCCGCGCCCCCTGTGCCGTTCCCGCGCACCCCGCGCACCCCGTTCGATCAGGAGGCAGGGAGACGGGAGACAGGGGAGGGAGACAGGGGGAGGGAAGCAGGGCCGCCGGGCCGCGGGACAGAGCGGGCGGCACAATGGCGATCATGCCCGGGAAATCGCCGAACCCGTCCTCCCACACCTTCCAGCCGATCCTGGAGCGCATCGCCACCGAGATCGCGCAGACACCGGGACGCGGTCGGCCCGCCGACTACATCCCGGCGCTGGCCGCCTGCGATCCGCGCCGCTTCGGCATGGCCGTCGCGGAGCTCGACGGCACGGTGTACGGCGTGGGGGACTGGCAGGAGCCGTTCTCCGCCCAGTCCATCACCAAGGTCTTCACCCTCGCCCTCGACCTGGCCCGCGAGGGCGACGCCCTGTGGGAGCACGTCGGGCGGGAGCCCTCCGGCAACCCGTTCAACTCCCTGGTCCAGCTCGAGTACGAGAACGGCATCCCGCGCAACCCGTTCATCAACGCCGGAGCCCTCGTCGTCACCGACCGGCTCCAGACCCGTACCGGGGACGCGGCCGGCGTCCTGCTGGAGTTCCTGCGCGCCGAGAGCGGCAACGAGCGGCTCGACTTCGACCGGGACATCGCCGCCTCCGAGACCGCGAACGGCGACCGCAACGCGGCACTCGGCCACTTCATGGCGTCGTACGGCAACATCGACAACCCGGTGCCGGTCCTGCTCGACCAGTACTTCCTGCAGTGCTCGATCGCCGCGTCCTGCGCCGATCTCGCCCTCGCCACCGGATTCCTGGCCCGGCACGGCATCCGGGCCGACGGCGGGCGGCTGCTCCCCCGGAGCCAGGCCAAGCAGGTCAACGCGATCATGCTGACCTGCGGGACCTACGACGCCGCGGGCGACTTCGCCTACCGGGTCGGGCTCCCGGGGAAGAGCGGGGTGGGCGGCGGCATCATCGCCGTGGTGCCCGGCCGGTGCACCCTGTGCGTCTGGAGCCCGGGTCTCGACGAACGCGGGAACTCGGTGGCCGGCGTGGCGGCCCTGGACCGGTTCACGACCCTCACCGGCCTGTCGGTGTTCTGAAAACCGTCCCACCACGGGGAGGTCACGCTCCGGACCCCGTCCGGAGAGCGCCGCGTCGCCTTCCGGCCACTCGGCGTTGACACGCTTGCGGAGTGTTGGCCATGGCTTTCCCCGTCGATCTCCGCCGCTGCCAGGCTCTGGGCCTGGCCGGTACCGCCGTTCTCGCGCTGGGCGGCGAGACCGCCGGGGCCCTGCCCGCGCGGGACCTCCTCGCCCCCGGGTCGGGGAGGGCCGTACTCGGCCTCGTCGGGGTGTACTTCGGTGTCGTTCTGCTGATAGCCGCGTGGGCGCTGCTGGGCACCGTCGTACGCGGGCCGGAACCGCCGGCTCCGCGTGCCCTGCTGCTCGTTCTGGCCACCTGGGCGGCGCCGCTGCTGCTCGCGCCACCGCTTTTCAGCCGGGACGTCTACAGCTATCTCGCGCAGGGCGCCATGGTCGACGCCCACATCGACGTCTACGCGTACGGCCCCGCGCGACTCGGCGGGCCGCTCGCCGACGAGGTCGCGCCGGTGTGGCAGAGCACGACGACGCCGTACGGCCCGGTCTTCCTCGCCGTCGCCCGCGGACTCTCCGCGCTGACCCGAGGGGAGATACCGGCCGGGCTCTTCGGTATGCGCGTGGTCGCCCTGCTCGGTGTCGCCCTGATGGCGGCGGCCCTGCCCCGCCTAGCCCGGCACAGCGGCGCCGATCCGGCCGCCGCGCTGTGGCTGGGCGCGCTGAACCCCCTGGTCCTGCTGCACCTGGTGGCGGGCGCCCACAACGACGCCATCATGCTCGGGCTGCTCGGCGTCGGCCTGGTGGCCGCGCGCGGCCGATGGCCTGTCGCGGGCATCGTCCTCGTCACCCTCGCGGCCCTCGTCAAGGCGCCCGCCGCGCTCGGCCTGGTGGCGGTGATCGCGCTGCGCGGGAGCGGGCAGGGGGGCCGGGGCATCGCGCGGGCCACGGCGACCACGGTCGTGGTCGCCGTGGCGACGACCGTCGCCGCGACGACGGTGGCCGGTACGGGCTACGGCTGGATAGCCGCCCTCAAGACCCCCGTCTCGCCGCACAACTGGTCACCCACCAGCGTCCTCGGACGTGCCACCGGCGCCCTGCTCCAGAAGCTCGGCAGTGGTCTCGCGCCGTTCGCGATGCCCGCCTGGCACCTCGTCGGACTCGTGGCGACCGTGGGGCTGCTGCTGTTCATCTGGCTGCGGCTGCGCCCGCACCCGGTCTACGCGCTCGGCCTGAGCCTGGCCGCGGTCGCGGTGTTCGGTCCCGCGATCCGGCCCTGGTACGCGCTGTGGGGCCTGTTCCTCATCGCGGCCGCGGCGCCCACCGGTTCGGTGCGCGGGCGCGTCGCGGCCGCCAGCGCGGTGCTCGCGCTCGCGGTGCTGCCGAGCGGTTCGCCGGCGGACGCCGGACAGGTGATCCTCGCCGTATCCGGCGGGCTGCTCGCGCTCGTCGTGCTCTGGCAGGCCCACCAGGCGGCACAGCCGCAGGCACCCGGACTGGAGCGGACGGCATGACGGACGGCACGGATCACGGAACGGACCCGGGCGGGGCGAGACGCAGGAGGGAGACGAGCGGGGCGATCGGGACGAGGGCCGTGAGCGCGCGGAGCACGACGACGGAGACGACGGGAGCACGGACACCGTTCGGCGGGCGGGGTTCCGCCGGTGCGACGGCGCTGCTGAGCACCGACCGCCGGCGCTTGCTCCTCGTCCTCGGACTGGCCGTCGTCGTCGGCGTGTTCACGGCGACCGTGCCGCTGCTGCGCGACTGGTTCGACCTGCGCGTCTATTACGGCGCGGTCGACACCTGGGTTCACCACGGCGGCAGCATCTACGACTACCGGGTGCCGGGAACGACCTACGGATTCACCTACCCGCCGTTCGCGGCCGTCGGCATGCTGCCGATGGCGCTGGTCGGGCTCGGCACGGCGATCGCCCTTACCCTGCTCCTCAACCTCGCCGCCCTGACCCTGGTCGTGGGCATCCTGGCCGGGCGCGAACTGCGCCGCTACGGCTGGTTCGGCTGCGCTCTGGCGGCGTGTGTGCTGGCGTTGCTCGAACCGGTCCGCGACACCTTCAGCTTCGGCCAGGTCAACCTGGTGCTGCTCGCGCTCGTCCTGAGCGACGCCTGGCTGCTGTCGGGCGGGCGGGGCCGCTGGGCCGGCGTCGGTATCGGTCTCGCCGCGGCGATCAAGCTCACTCCCGCGCTGTTCATCGCGCTGCTGCTGCTCGGCCGCCGCTGGCGGGCCGCCGGTGTCGCCACGGCCGTCGCCGCGGCGGCCACCGCGCTGGCGGCCTGGGCGGCGCCGGACGCCTCGCGGTTCTACTGGACCGACGCGCTGTGGGACACGACCCGCATCGGGCGCCTGGACTATGTCTCCAACCAGTCGCTGCAGGGGGTGCTGGCGCGGCTCGTGGCACCGCAGGAGCCGAGCAGGGCCCTGTGGGCGACGCTGGCCCTGCTGGTCCTGTGCGTGTGGGTGTGGCGGACCTCGCGCGCCCTCCTCGACGAGGACTGGATCACCGCCTTCGCCCTGACCGGGCTGGCCGCGTGTCTCGTCAGCCCGATCACCTGGGTGCACCACCTCGTCTGGTTGCTGCCGTCCTTCGCCGTGCTGCTGCGCAGGCGCCGGCTGCGGGTCGCGGCGGCCCTGTACGCGGTGCTGTGCAGCAGTGTGGTGTGGCTGTGGTTCGACGACGCGTCCGGCCTCGACGGCTTCCTCGGCAGCAACACCTATACGTGGATCACGCTCGGGCTGCTGCTGTGGCTGCCGGTGGGTCAGCCGCGTCCGGACCGGGCCGCCTTGAGCCGCAGGCCCAGTGCGACGCCCGCCGCGCCCAGTACGGCGGCGCCGGCGATCTCGGCCGCGCCGGACCAGTCGAGCCCCTCGTCCTGAGAGGCCGCGGCGGCGGTCGGCCGTGCGCTGGTGACGGGCCGTGCGCTGTGTACCGGCGGAGCGGCGGCCGCGGGTCCGGCGGCGCTGCCGGGTCCGGCGGCGCGACCCGGTCGCGGGGCGGACTGGGCGGGGGCGGAGGGTCCGGCCGGGGGGACGGCGGGCGCTTCGGGCAGCGTCCCCACGGGATCGACCTCGCCGGCCGCCGCGAAGCCCCAGTCGAGCAGCGAGCGCGCCTCCTCGTACACGGTCAGCCCGCCGCCCTGAGGGTTCATCACCGTCACGATCAGGGTGCGCTTACCGTGCTTGGCGGCGGCGACCAGGGTGTTGCCCGCGTTGGTGGTGTAGCCGTTCTTGACACCGATCAGCCCCGGGTACCGCTCCACCCCGTTCGCGCCGGTGAGCAGCCGATTGGTGTTCTGGATCCCGTACGAGGAGCCGGCCTGGCCGGGGAACATCGCCTCAGAGGTGGAGCAGTACCGGGCGAAGTCGGGGTTGCGCAGTCCGTCCCGTCCGAACACGGCGAGGTCGTACGCCGACGAGACCTGCCCGGGTGTGTCATACCCGTCGGGCGAGACGACGCGGGTGTCGTCCGCGCCGAGGGAACGGGCCTTGGCCTGCATCTGGGCCGCGGTGCTCGTCCAGCCGCCGTTCATCGAGGCGAGCACGTGCACGGCGTCGTTGCCGGAGTTGAGGAAGACACCGCGCCACAGGTCCGCGACGCGGTACGTGATTCCCTCGGCCACGCCGACCATGCTGCTGCCCGCGCCGATGCCCTCCAGTTCCCGCTCCTTGACGGTGTGCAGGGTGCTGCCGGGCAGCGTCGGGAGGACGGTGAGGGCGAACAGGGTCTTCAGGGTGCTCGCGGGCGGCAGTCTGCGGTGGGCGTTGTGCGCGGCGAGGATGTCGCCGGTCCGGGCGTCGGCCACCAGCCAGGACAGTGCGGAGACGTCCTCGGGGACATCGGGTGCGCCGGGCCGGGGCCGTACCTGTGTCCCCGGCTGATCGAGCGACGAACGGGGCGGCGTGGCGGGCCGGGGCGCCCCGGGGACCGCGTCGGCGAGTGCGGTGGCCGGGCTCTGCGCAGCGGCCAGCAGACCGGCCGCGCAGACGGCGGAGCAGGCCAGGGCGGCACGCGTGACCGCGGAGCGAGAGGCGACAGTCCGGAATGAGAATCCGATGGTCATACCGCAAACGTAGGAACGGACGCGGGACACGCCGGGGTGGCCGGGCCGAGTGGCGTCATCGAGCACCCGGATGCCGCAGGGGCGGGCGTCGGGGCAGGCGCTACGGCGGCGGGGTTGGGCGGCTGTGGAACGGGGGGGCAGGATGACGGGCGGGCTGAACGCGGGGCGAGGGTCAGGACGGCAGGGTCGGCTGGATGCGGCGCAGGAAGGTGGCGTTGTCGGGGGTGGCGCGCAGTCGCTCCAGGAGCGTCTCCAGACCCGACTGGCCGTCACGCGTCAGCAGGGCCCGGCGCAGCCCCCGTACGGAGGTCGACTCGGCCGCCGACAGCAGGAGTTCCTCGCGGCGGGTGCCGGAGCCGGTGATGTCGGCCGCGGGGAAGACCCGTCGGGCGGCCAGGGTCTTGTCCAGCCGGAGCTCCATGTTGCCGGTGCTCTTGAGCTCCTCGAAGAAGTGGTCGTCGGCGCGGGAGCCGGTCTCCACCAGGGCGGTGGCGAGGATGGTGAGCGAGCCGCCCTCCTCGGCGAGGCGCGCCGCGCCGAAGAGCCGCTTGGGGCCCTGGAGGGCGGCGGCGTCCACTCCGCCGCTGAGGGTGCGCCCGCCGGCGGCGGCCGCGTTGTTGTGCGCCCGGCACAGCCGGGTGAGCGAGTCGAGCAGGATCACGACGTCCTGGCCCGCTTCGACGAGCCGCTTGGCCCGTTCGACGACGAGTTCGGCGAGCGCGATGTGCTGCTTGGGCGTCCGGTCGAAGGTGGAGGCGTAGACCTCGCCGCGTACCGAGCGCCGCATGTCGGTGACTTCCTCGGGACGTTCGTCGAGCAGCACCACCATCAGGTGGCACTCGGGGTGGTTGCCGGCCACGGCGGCGGCGATCTGCTGGAGCAGGACCGTCTTGCCGGTCTTCGGCGGGGCGACGATCAGGCCGCGCTGGCCCTTGCCGACCGGCGAGACCAGGTCCATGACGCGTCCGCTCAGGCCGCTCGCCGGATGCTCCAGCCGGAGCCGGTCACGCGGGTGCAGCGGGGTGAGATCGCCGAAGTGCGGGCGGCGGCGCGGCTCTTCGGGGCCGCGGCCGTTGATCCGCTCGACCTCGGTGAGGGTCCGGGGCCCGCCGCGCACACCCTCCACGGCGTCGCCCTTGCGCAGGCCGTGACGGCGGATCAGCGCGGGGGAGACCTGGAGGTCGTCGGGTGAGGGCAGGAGGTTCGCGGAGCGCAGGTGCCCCTTCCCGTTGCCGTCGATGTCGAGGACACCGGCGGCGGTGCGGGCCTGGGGTCGCTCCTGTACTGGGGGGTGTTCGAGTGTGGTGGTCATGGGATGTCCTCTCGGGGACGGGATCGCACGGGCATGCGTGAGGAAGGGGGGAGGAGGCCGCGATGAGAGGGCGCGGGGCGCGCCTCGGTGCGGCGGGAACATCACCTCGGACACGACGGGAGGAGTCCCCGGCGGTGTGCGGGAGGTGGTGCGGAGAAGCCGGTCCGCCCGTCGGAATCGACGGTGTGGCGGCGGGAGAAAGGAACTGGCACCGGCGCCTGAACGAGGAGGCGTACACGAGTGCTGTCCGCACACTAGCACGGGTTGGGGTGGCGGGGGTGTGATCCGCGTCTCAGTGGATCGAGAGTTCGGCGTACGGAGCCTGGTCGCGCGACCAGGCCGACGGGCGCCCACGCCGCGCCACCCCGGCCCGGCCGGCCGGTTCTCGGTTGCCTCGACCGGCGCGGCCGTGCGCCGGATCCATCGCCTCCGAGGCGCCTCGGTCCGCTGGGCCCGCGGCCGGATTCACCGCCGCCCGGGAGCCTGGATGGCGAGCACGCGGTCGCGCAGGACGGGGAGTTCGGAGCGCATCAGTGCGACCTGGGCCATGTCGAGGTCCACCGTCAGGGTCTCCTCCGCGGTACGGGCCTCGCCCAGGACGGTTCCCCACGGGTCGACGACCACGCTGTGCCCGCCCTGCCGCATACCGCCGTGCGAGCCCGTCGCGCAGCACGCCAGGAGGAAGACCTGCTCCTCCAAGGCCCTTGTCCGCGTGAGGAGTTGCCAGTGCGTGAGCCGGGCCGCGGGCCACGCGGCGGGTATCACGATCAGCTCCGCGCCCGCGTCGAGCAGGCCCCGGAAGAGTTCGGGGAAGCGCAGGTCGTAGCAGATGGCGAGGCCGATCACGCCGAAGTCGGTGGGCACGGTGACGATGGCGTCGCCCCCGCCCATCAGGGTCGCCTCGCCGGTGTCGAACCCGTACCGGTGGATCTTGCGGTAGCGCCCCCGCAGCTCGCCGGTACGGTCGAAGACCAGCGCGGTGTTGTACAGCGTTCCGTCCGTGTCCCGTTCGACGAGGGATCCGGCGTGCAGCCAGACCCCGGCCTCGCGTGCGGCGGCGGACATGGCCTCCGCGGTGGGGCCGTCCACTCCCTCGGCGTCGTGCCCCCAGCGGTCGTACGCCCACGCGCCGGCCGCCCACAGCTCCGGCAGGACCACCAGATCGTCGCCGGCCCGGGCCCGGACCAGCGAGGCCGCCCGGTGACGGCGCTCGTCCGCGGAGTCCGCTTCGTCCACGGAAAGCTGTATCAGCGAGGCGCGCATGCCTGTCACCTCCGGGACCGCGTTCCGCGCGATCCAAGGAAACGTGTCCCTACGAGCGTAAGGAGGCGGGTGCGCTTTCCGCTTCCCGTGGCGGGGTGCCTCCGGGCCGGTGCGTCGGTTCCGGCCGGCACCCTCCGGGCCGGGGAGACCCCGGCCGGGTCAGCGCAGGCGCCCGAGAACGTCGGGCGACAGCCGTTCGGCGAGCCGTTCCAGGAGGGCGACCGTCTCGGCGATCTCCGCGTCGTCCTCGGTGCCGAGGGCGGCGCCCAGCGCGGCGTCGACCGGGGTCGCCGCGACCTCGGCCCGGCGGCCGGTGACCTCGGGGTCGCGCCGGATCAGGGAGCGGCGGCGGTCGGCGGGGTCGGTCACGGTGAGGACCGAGCCCGCCTCCTTGAGGCGTGCCACGCACGCCGACACGGCGCTCTGCGGCAGGCCCGTGCGGACGGCGACCTCGCCGACCGTGGTGTCGGGGTTGGCGTACACGTCCAGCATCACGATCAGCATGGACCGGGTGCTCGTGGACCGTCGGCCGACGCCCTCGGCGGGGATGGCCTCCTCGCCGATCTTCATCAGGGTCCGGCCCAGCAGGAAGAGTTCCGCTCCGTTCATGGCTCCAGATCGTATCAAGCAAGATGCATCGGAAATAATGCATCTCTCTTGATGCATCAAAAATGATGGATTATGTTCGGAGCGACGCGACACCGACCGGTGTCGCGAGCGACCATGTGAGGAGCCCGTCGTGCAGGCCACCCGTACCGGCTCACTGTCCGTACCCGGCGCCGCCCTCCACTACGAAGTGCGCGGTGAGGGGCCCCTGTTGCTCGTGTCGCAGAGCGGTGAGGGCGACGCCAACCGCAGCGACGCGATGGTCGACCACCTCGTCGAGGAGTACACCGTGGTGACGTACGACCGGCGCGGTCTGTCCCGCAGCGTGCTCGACGACCCGGCCCGCGGCGCCACGCTCGACGAGCACGTGGACGACGTGGACCGGCTGCTGGCCCACCTCACCGACGGGCCCGCGCTGATGCTCGGGTGCAGCATGGGCGCCGTCATCGGGCTCCGCCTCGCCCGGCGACGGCCCGAGCGGCTGAGCGTCCTGGTCGCCCACGAGCCCGCCATCCCCGGCATGCTGCCCGAGGCCGAGAAACTGCGCGCACGGCGGGAGCTGGACGAGATGCGTGAGGTCTTCCGCGAGGACGGCTGGATCGCCGGGGTGCGCAGGATCGGCGAGATCCTCGGCATCGACCCGGCCCGCCAGGACGTCGGACCGGGCGCCAGAATGGCCCCGCTGGACGCGTCCCGTGAGCCGAACTTCACCTTCTTCATCGCGCACGACGCCGTGACCATGAGCCGGGCCGAACTCGGACGGGACGAGATCTCGGCGCTCCGCCGCGGACCGGTCCGTATCGTCCCCGCGGCCGGACGCACCACGCCACGCCGGGTGTTCGACTACCGCTGCGCCGAGGAACTGGCCGTCGGACTCGGCGTCGCGCCGGTCCACTTCCCCGGTGGCCACAACGGCAACCTGACCCACCCGAAGGGCTTCGCCGAGGTGCTGCGCACGCTGCTCTGAGCAGGCACAATCGATCGTCGTACGAGACCTGTTGGCGTCGTACGACCGTCAACTCGGCCCAGCAGCAAGGAGAACACGGTGGACACCTCGTCCGTCACACCGCACCGCCTGGACCCCGCGGGCGGCTGCCCGCACGCCGACAACGCGCGGCTGCTCGCCCGGGGCGCCGTCGCGACGGTGGAGCTGCCCGGCGCGGTGGAGGGCGCGGTGGTGCTCGGGCACGAGGCGTTGAAGGAGTTCCTCGCCCACCCCGACGTCGCCAAGGGGGCCCAGCACTTCACGGCCCTGCGCGAGGGGAGGATCGCCGCCGGCTGGCCGCTCATGACCTTCGCCACCGTGCAGGGGATGACGACCGCCGACGGCGACGACCACCGGCGACTGCGGTCCCTCGTCAGCAAGGCGTTCACCGCGCGACGCGTCGAGCAACTGCGCCCTCGCATCGAAGAGTTGACCTCCGGACTGCTCGACGGCCTGCACGCGGCGGCCGAGGCGGGCGGGGGAGCGGCCGACCTGCGCGAGCACTTCGCGCTCCCGCTGCCGATGAGCGTCATCGGTGAACTCCTCGGTGTCGAGGCCGAGTACCGCGACCGGCTCCACCATCTGACGAACCAGGTCGTCGCCACCGACATCGGTCCCGAGCAGGCCGTCGCCGCCAACCGCGAACTGGTGGCCGTGCTGAGCGCCGTCGCGGCCGCCCGCGCCGAGAACCCCGGCGACGACCTCACCAGCGCGCTGATCGCCGCCCGGGACGAAGACGGTGACCGGCTCAGCCAGCAGGAACTCATCGGCACCCTGGTCCTCATGATCATCGCCGGGCACGAGACCACCCTGAACCTCATCACCAACGCCGTACGGGCGCTGTGCGGGCACCGGGACCAGCTCGCCCCGGTCCTCGAGGGCGAGGTGAGCTGGGGGGACGTCGTCGAGGAGACCCTGCGCTGGAACGCGCCCGTCAGCTACTTCCCCTTCCGCTATCCGGTAAGGGACCTGACCGTCGACGGGACCGTCATCCCCCGCGGCACGCCGGTCCTCGCCGGCTACACGGCCGCGGGCCGCGACCGGGCGGCGCACGGGCCGGACGCCGACCGTTTCGATGTCACCCGCCCCGGACGCCCCGACGCGGTCCGCCACCTCTCCCTCGGGCACGGCGCCCACTACTGCCTTGGCGCGCCGCTCGCCCGGATGGAGGCCACCATCGCCCTGGAACGGCTGTTCACCCGCTTCCCCGACCTGGACCTCGCCGTGTCCGAGTCGGAGCTCACCCAGCAGACCAGCTTCGTCGGCAACAGCGTCCAGGTCCTTCCCGTGCGGCCCGGCACCTCCCGCGTCTGACGACGTTCGAGAAAAAGACTTCGCCGCCTGTCGATTCGCCGGAGCGCCGTTCGTCGGTGGGGTGTAGGAAGCTCATGAGTACCAGGAGGAACCATGAAGTACATGCTGCTGGTCTGCGGCGACGACACCGCCGACGCCTCCGGGATGGCGCCCGTCGAACCGTGGGTCGAGGAACTGGGCGCCGAGCGCGGCGTCCGGCTGCACGGCCACCGGCTCCGGCTGCCGGCCGACGCGGTCACCGTCCGCGTACGCGACGGCGAAGTGCTCCGCACCGACGGACCGTTCGCCGAGACGAAGGAGTACGTCGCCGGCTTCGACATCCTCGACTGCGCCGACATGGAGGAGGCGATCGAGGCCGCCGCGAAGCACCCCGTCGCCACCATCGGCGCCATGGAGGTCCGCGCCTTCTGGGACGACGAGGACGCCGAGGGGGAGATCCGCCGCCTCGACGCCGAACTCACCGAGGCCCTGCGCGAACGGGACATCGAGCGGGCCCTGGCCTGCTACGCCCCCGACGTCGAGGTCTTCCACCCCGTGAGCGGTGTGGAACAGAGCGGCGCCGACGCCCTGCGCAAGGCGGAGGAACAGTGGTTCGCGGCGCTCGCAGGACCCGCCGACCGCGAGGTGCTCGACTTCCGGCTGCGCATCGACGAGAGCGTCGCCTTCAGCCACGCGCGGGTGCGCGTACGCGCCCCGCTCGCCGACGGCACGACACTGGACTCCACCACACGCGTCACCACGGGCTACCGCGCGGCCGGTGACCGCTGGCAGATCGTGCACCAGCACATCTCGGTGCCGTCCGACGCGGGCCGCCCGCCGGCCGGCGAGGCACGCTCATGAAATACGCCCTGTTCCTCTGCACTCCGGTCGACGGCGAGGAGTTCGCCCCCGAGGAGCCGGCCGACGACCCCCGGTTCGCCTCGTACCTCCAGGAGGTGCGCGAGCGCGGCGTCGTGAAGGGCGGCGCCCGACTGCGCCCGGCCGCCGACGCCACCACCGTCCGGGTCCAGGGCGACGAAGTCCTGCTCACCGACGGACCGTTCGTCGCATCGAAGGAGTACGTCGCGGGCATCGACATCATCGAGGTCGCCGACCTCGACGAGGCCATCGCGCTCGCGTCCCGGCATCCGTCGGCGCTGGGCGGCGGTGCCGTGGAGGTGCGACCGCTCTGGGAGTGAACGACGGCGTCGAGGAGGCGGTCGCGACCGCGTTCCGTGAGGAGTGGGGCCAGGTCGTCGCCACCCTGATCCGGGTGACCGGCGACTGGGACCTCGCCGAGGAGTGCGCGCAGGACGCCTTCGCCCAGGCGCTCGACCGGTGGCGGCGCGACGGGGTGCCGCGCCGCCCCGGCGCCTGGCTGACCACGACCGCGCGCAACCGCACCCTGGACGTGCTGCGCCGCGAGGCGGTCGGCGCACGGAAGCTGCGGGAGGTGGCGGTGTCGGCGCGCGACGAGGGTCCGTACAACACGTACAACCCGTACGAATCGGAACCCGACGAGGAGAGCGGAGTCCACGACGACCGGCTGCGGCTGATCTTCACCTGCTGCCACCCGGCGCTGGCCGTCGAGGCCCGGGTGGCGCTCACCCTGCGCACTCTGGCCGGGCTCACCACGCCCGAGATCGCGCGCGCCTTCCTCGTTCCCGAGGCGACGATGGCACAGCGACTGGTGCGCACCAAGCGGAAGATCCGCAACGCCGGCATCCCCTACCGCGTACCGCCCGCGCACCTCCTGCCCGAACGCACCACCGGTGTCCTCGGCGTGCTCTATCTGCTCTTCAACGAGGGGTACGCCGCCACGGCGGGCGCCGATCTGGTGCGCGCGAACCTCTCCGCCGAGGCGATCCGCCTGGCCCGCGTTCTGGCCCGCCTGATGCCCGACGAGCCCGAAGTCCTCGGGCTGCTCGCGCTGTTGCTGCTCCACGACGCCCGCAGCGGCACCCGCGTCGACGCCTCCGGCGACCTGGTCACCCTGGAAGATCAGGACCGTACCGCCTGGGACACCTCCGAGGCGGACGAGGGCGCCGCACTCCTGGAGACCGCCCTGCGTCGTGGACGCCCCGGCCCGTACCAGATCCAGGCCGCCGTCGCCGCGTGCCACACCACCGCCGCCACGGCCGAGGAGACCGACTGGGCCGACATCGCCGCCCTCTACGGCGAGCTCCGGCGCTTCGTGCCCTCCGCCGTGGTCCGGCTCAACCGGGCGGTCGCCGTGGGCATGGCCGAGGGCCCCGACGCGGGCCTCGCCCTGGTCGCCGAACTGGAGGCGGAGGGCGAGCTGGACGCCTACCACCTGCTGCCCGCCACCCGCGCGGACCTGCTGCGCCGCGCCGGACGCACGGCGGAGGCCGCCGAGGCGTACGACAGGGCCCTCGGCCAGGTGGAGAACGCGGCCGAGCGGAGATTTCTGGAGAAGCGGCTCGCGGAGTGTCGATCGGTGTAGGGCTCTTCGTCGGCGGAGTGAAGGTGCCCCCGGCCGTTGTCGGGCCGGGGGCGACGACGCCGCTCTCCTGGCTCGCCGGGCTACGTCTGGGCGGCTGACTCGGCCCGTGAGCCGGTGAGTTCGAAGACGCCGTAGCCGAATCCCCGGGCGTTCACCGTACCGGCGCCGATCCCGACGCCGTCCGATTCCAGGGAGCGGACGCCGGAAGCCCACTCGACAGGGCAACTCGCCTTCTCCCGGCGCGGGTTGACCACGACGACATACCGGCCGCCCCGCACGTACACGAACGGGTATCCGGCGTGCACCACCTCGACGGAGCCGGTCGGCCCCAGCTCCGGCGTGCCGGTGCGCAGCGCGACCAGCCGGCGTACGAGATGCAGGAGCGAGGTGTCGTCGGCCCGTTGGGCGGCGACCGTCGGGCGGTCCGGGGACGGATCGAGGGGGAGGTACAGCCGGTCGGAAGGGGCCGCGGAGAAGCCGGCGTTGGGACTGTCGTCCCACTGCATCGGCGTACGGGAGCCCGCGCGGTTGTAGCGGGGTCCCAGCACACTGCCCTCCTTCTCGGGCAGTCCCGGAACGTAGCGCATGCCGATCTCGTCGCCGTAGTAGATCGCCGGAAGGGTCGGCCAGGTGAGCTGGAAGACGAACGCGGCGGGAAGCTGATCGGCCGTGCGGGGGCCGCAGTTGAGACGGGAGAAGTCGTGGTTCGAGGTCGGCAGCGCGATGAACCCGCTTTCGCCGACCGCGCCGGCGGCCTTGCGCCAGGCCGCCAGGAACGGGCCCGGTGAGCCGCGGCCCTCGGCGTCGAAGAAGCAGTCGAGCGGGTCCCAGCCCTCGTTGACCGTGCCCTCGCCGTTGCTCCACAGCGAGCGCAGGGCCTGCCCGTCGGTGGGGCCGCCGAACTGGAGGAAGAAGTCGGCGTGGAACCCGGCCGGGACGGACACCTCGGGTTCGCCCCATTCCGAGAGGAGCACGGCCTCCGGATGCGCGCCGTCCAGCCAGCGCCTCACCTCCGTCCAGATCGCGGCCGTCTCCCGTTTGTCCGGGTCGTCCTTCACGAGCGAGGCGGCCATGTCCACTCGGAAGCCGGCCAGGCCCAGGTCCAGCCAGTGGTCCATCACCGTGCGCAGCGCGGCCCGGTTGGCGCGCGGACCCGGTGCGTCGACCGGCAGGCGCCACGGCTCGTCCGGACGGGCGCGCCCGTAGCCGAAGTTGAGGGCGGGCTGGAACGCGAAGAAGTTCGGCAGGTACGCGCCCGGGCGGGTCCCGGGCGAGGGGACGAAGCCGTCCGGTGTCTGGCCCTCGGGCGCCCAGATGTACCGGTCGTCGGCCGGATCGTCCAGCGAGGCCCGGAACCAGGGGTGTTGGTCGGAGGTGTGACCCGCCACGAGGTCGAGGAGCACGCGGATGCCGCGGCGGCCCGCCGCGTCGACGAGGCGGGCGAGGTCGTCGGACGAGCCGTAGCGGGGTGCGACCCGCAGATAGTCGGCGACGTCGTACCCGGCGTCGCCGAACGGGGACACGAAACACGGGTTGAGCCATGCGGTGTTGACGCCCAGCCACGCGAGGTGGTCGAGGCGCTCGGTGATTCCGGCGAAGTCGCCGATGCCGTCACCGTTCGAGTCGGCGAACGACTGCGGATAGATCTGGTAGAAGACGGCGTCGGCCAGCCAGGCGGGGGCGGGGCGGAACGAGGTCATGCCCCGGACGATAGATCAGCGCACCGGGCGTCCGCTGCCCCACAGGCCGCCGTTCGGCCGCCGTCCGCCTCATGGCACCGTCGGCATCCTCAGCCCTGACCGGCCGGACAGGTCCTAAGCTCGGCGAGATGTTCACCCCGCAAGGTCCCACTCTCCGCGAACTGGCCGTGCAGGCTCTCTCGTCGATCGAGCACGGCTACGACCTGCTCGCGCCCAAGTTCGACCACACACCGTTCCGGACGCCGGACGCGATCCTCGAAGCCGTGGGGAGCGCCCTCGAACCGATGGGGCCGTTCGCCACCGGACTCGACCTCTGCTGCGGCACCGGCGCGGGCATGGCGGTCCTGCGGGAGCTGTGCCGGGACAGCGTCACCGGGGTCGACATCAGCGCGGGCATGCTGGCGGTCGGACGCTCGCGGCTCGAGGCCGGTGATCGGCCGTCCCCGGCGGGCGAGGACGGGCCTCCGGCGGGTGAGGGTCGGTCTTTGGTGGGTGAGGGGCGATCTCCGGTGGACGAAGGCCGGTCCTCGGCGGGTGACGGCCGGGCCCCGGCGGTCGCCTTCGTGCGCGCGGACGCCCGCGACCTCCCCTTCGGGTCGGTGTTCGACCTCGTCGTGAGTTTCGGCGCCTTCGGGCACTTTCTGCCACGTGAGCTGCCCGGCCTGTTCTCCGGCGTCCACGCCGTCCTGCGCCCGGGCGGACGCTTCGCCTTCCCGATCATGGCTCCGCCGGGCCCCGGCTCGCTCTGGTACTGGGCCCTGCTGGGTTTCGACACGGTCATGCGGGTGCGCAACGCCGTCCGGCGTCCGACCTTCGTCATGTACTACCGCACGTTCCGGCTCGGCGACGTCGAGCGGGAGCTGGCGCGGGCCGGATTCCGGACGGAGCTTCACGCGCTGAACGAGTTCGGCCGCCGACGGGACGGAAGCCCGCGGGCCCGCATGGTCGTGGCCACACGAGAGGACACCCCGGGAGTGCCCGGCGGCGGCGCGTGACGCTGTTCCCCGCCCCCGGTGTTCACTTGGCCGCCGGCAGCGTGAACTCGTAGACCAGAGCGTCCTGCTGGGCGTCCACGGTCAGATCGGTGATCTCCAGGGGACGGTCGTACTGGTCGTGCACGCGCCGGGTGACCCGTACCGACTGCGGGAGTCTGGTGATCGCGTCCCGGTGGTGCAGGGTCAGGCCCGCCTTGCGCATCCAGTCGTAGGCGCGGGAGAGTTGCGCCGACGCGTGGCCGTCCGCGCGGTCGCGGTAGCGGGCGAGCTCCTCCACCTCGGTCACGGCGATGGCGGAGAACGATGTCACGGCCGAGCGCAGTCCGCTTCCGTCGGTCGCGGCCGATTCGTAGCGATGGACCAACGTCGCCCGGCGCGGGGCGAGTCCGAGGGCCTTCGCGTGTTCCGGTGGGGGAGTCTCCCAGGTCACGGTGGTCCGGCGGCACCCCTCGGGTTCTCCGGTGTGCGCGCCGACGGGGAAGTCGAGGGACGGGACGTGTCCGGCGCCGGTGCCGGACAGCGTCGCATGGCTGCCGCGTCGGTCGGTGGAGACCTGGCCGTCGCGCCGCAGCATGTGCAGCGCCTGCCGTACGGTCTCCCGGCTGACGCCGAAACGAGTGGCCAACTCGCGTTCCCCCGGCAGTCGTTCGCCGGGCGGAATGATCCCGTCACGCAGCTCGTCGAGCAGTTGTGCGGCGATCCGCGCGTAGAGCGGTTCGTGGTCGGTCGGATGGGTGGTGCGGGCCATGTCCGCGCCTCCTGCATGGTGACATGAAGTAGCCGTGTGAGCTCGGTGCGCCACCACATGTAGCATTGGTCTAAACCACTAGCAAAGAGCGTCCGGGGACTTCGGCCGAATCCCGCCCGCGCTCCCGGCCGCCCCGCACCGCGCTCGGAGCGCGCCGCCCCCGGCATCCTCGGGTGCCGACATCCTTGGGCCGGGGGCGATGCGCGGGCCCGCCCGACCGGTCACGCGTCTCGGCGGGACCCTGTCTCCGGGGCCGCGAGATCGCGAGACCCGCCCAACTCATCGTGTCCGAAAGTCCCCGGCCGGGCGCCGATCGCACGGGCCCCCGGACCGAGAGTCGGCCGGCCGGTCCAGAGGGCATCGGTCCGCAGGTTCGACGGCGTCTATCTGTCCGTCTGTCTGCAGGTTCAACGGCCGGGCAGGGACGCTTCGTTCCCGAATCGAGTGTGACAATCCGCCCGGCCCGCACCCCTGTCGGCGCACCCCGTGTCCGCCGCATACTCCTGGCTCCGGCCGGACGGTGGGACGACCGTCCACCCAGGCCCGGGACGAGAGGAGACGGTGCACAGTGAGCGCGGCGGCCGCGGGGACTTGGAAACTGGGCGACCTGGAGGTCAAGCGGATCGGCTACGGAGCGATGCGACTGACCGGCAACGGCATGGCCGGGAACTCGGACGGCCCGCCGATCGACCGCGACCTCGCGGTCGGCCTGCTGCACCGGGCGATCGACCAGGGTGTCAACCACATCGACACGGCCTCCTTCTACTTCTCCCCGCTGCGTTCGGCCAACGAGCTGATCAACCGCGCGCTCTCGTCCCGCCGGGACGACGTGGTCGTCGTCACCAAGGTCGGGCCGGGCCGCGACCCGTCCGGCGAGTGGTACCCCATGGCCCGCCCCGACCAACTGCGCGGCCAGGTGGAGGAGAACCTGCGGCAGCTCGGCCGGGACCATCTCGACGTGGTGAACCTGCGCCGGAACGGTCGTGACATGCACTCCGTCGCCGAGCACTTCGGGGCGCTCACCGAACTGCGCGAGGCGGGCCTGATCCGTCACCTGGGCCTCTCCAACGTGGGCCCCGAACATGTCACCGAGGCCCGGTCCATGGCTCCGGTCGTCTGCGTGCAGAACTCCTACGGGCTCGACGCGCGCGGGGCCGACGAGAGCGGACTGGTGGATCTCTGCGGCGAGCTCGGTATCGCCTTCGTCCCGTTCTTCGCGGTCTCAGGCCTGCGCCGGGAGGCGGCGGCCGGGCAGGAGCGGGACGACCGGGTCCGCACGGTCGCCCGTGCCCACGGCGTGACGCCGGCTCAGGTGCGGCTCGCCTGGACCCTGCACCGCGGGCCGCACGTGCTGGCCATCCCCGGGACGGCCGATCCGGCCCATCTGGACGAGAACATCGCGGCGGCCGGCCTGCGCCTGACCCCGGAGGAGCAGGAGCTGCTCGGAGCGCCGGTCGCCGACCGCTCGTGATCCCCGATGCGTGGGGCGCGGCCACCGGCGCCGCCCGGATACCTCGGTGGCCGGAGCGCGTTGTCAGTGGGCGGCCCTACGCTCGCGGAGACAGGCTCGGCTTGGGCGGATGGGGGCGACGTGAGTTTTGATCTCGCTGTGTGGTTCGAGGCGGAGCGGGTCTCGGCGTCCGATGCCGCCCGTACGTACGAGCGGCTGAGCGACGGCGACCTCGCGGGGGCGGGCGTCGCCACGAGCGAGGCCGTGACCGCGTTCCATCGGGAGCTGACCGTGCGATTTCCCGAGCTCGCGGTCATCGAGGCCGCGGCCACCGAGGACGTGGCCACTCGGCTCGCGATCACCGAGGACGACGGCCGGCAGCCGACGGGGTCGCCCTGGACGGCATCCCTCGACGTCTCCGCCGCGCACGTGATCATGCCCATGGCCTGGGACCGGGCCGACGCGACGGCGCCCGAGGTGGTGGCCCTCGCCGCCGCGCACGGACTCGTCTGCTTCGACCCGCAGGCGGAGGTGCTGCACTTTCCGCCCACGCTGCGCGGGACGGACGGACCGAGCCTCCAGCCGTGCGTGGGGCTGAAGGTGGAGGACGCCGACCTGGACGTGATCGAACGTGCCGTGCACCGGCTGTCTGAGGAGAACTGGTTCCTGATTCTGGAGAAGCGCAGCGGCCATTTCCTCCAGGTCGGTCACGGACCGAACGCGGGCCTGGCCACGGGCGGTTTCGCCGTCGAACACCGGGACGGCGCCATGGAGCGCCACTACCGCTGTGTGCTGAACGAGAGAGACCAGGTGGCCACGCTCTTCGCCGACTACGCGTCGGGCGCGAGCGCGTGGAGCGTGGACACCCAGTGGGACAGCCTCTTCTGATCCGACGGTCCTGGCGATCCGATCGTTCGGGCGGTCCCGGCTTGATTCCGGCGGCCGGGCCCCGGCCGCCGGAATCGGCGTCAACGGACCGGTTCGAGACGGTCGGCGTCCGGACGGGCGGCGCCCAAGTGGCCGGTGAGGAAGCGGGCGGCGCGGTCGAGTGCGGCGTCCGCCTCGTCGAGGCGGCCGTAGTGATGCTGGAAGACATGGGGGAGGCCGGGCAGGACTTCGAGTGTCACCTCGACGTCGTCGGCGCCCGCGCGGCCGGACAGTCGGACCGCGTCGTCGAGCAGCACCTCGTTCGCCCCGACCTGAATGAGCAGCGGAGGAAGCCCGCCGAGGTCCCCGAACACCGGGCTGGCCAGAGGGTGCGCCCGATCGCCCGCGCCAACGTAGAGATCGGCGCAGGCGCGCACGGCGGCCTCGGTGAAGACGGGGTCGGCGTCCTCCTTGGAGTGGATGCTCGCTCCACCGAGTGTGAGGTCGGCCCAGGGAGAGAACACCACGACGGCGGCTGGTTGCGGCAGTCCGGCCTCTCGGGCCGCGAGCAGGGTGGCGAGGACCAGCCCGCCGCCGGCCGAGTCGCCGGCCATGACGAGGTCCTGTGGGCGGGTGCCCGTCGCCAGCAGCTCGCGATAGGCCGCGAGCCCGTCGTCGACGGCCGCGGGGAAGGGGTGTTCGGGCGCCAGCCGGTAGTCCACCGACGTCGCCCGCAGTCCCGCGCGGCGGACCAGCTCGCCGACCAGCCCGGCATGCGTGTCCGGTGAGCCGACGACGTAGCCGCCGCCGTGCAGGTATAGCAGCCGGCCGCGGCCGGTGGCCTTCTCCGGCTCGAACTCCAGGGCCGGGCGGCCGCCCAGGACGGTCCTGCGGGTGGCCACACCGTCCGGGGCGGGGCGTGTGATGGCCGCGCTGAAACCGCTGCGCTGCTCTTCGAGGGTGGGCCGAGTCGCGCCGCGGGGGGCGGACCGGAGCAGAGCGTCCAGGGCGTCGCGCTGCTGTCGGGACATGTCGGGCCTCCATGGGTCGGGATGTGAAGATGGATTCCTTGGAATCCATCTGCCCGTGCAACTGGATTCCAAGGAAGATGATTCCCCGGAATCTATTGGAGGTTTTGTGAGTCACGTCACCCCGATCTTCACCGACCTCGTCCGCGTCGAGGTCCGGCTCTACAACGCGGTCAGTGCTCGGCTGCGCGCCGAACAAGGGCTGGGGCTGGGGCAGTTCGAGCTTTTGGAAGTCATCGGCAGGGTGCCGGGGTGCCGTGTGCTCGACATCGTCGGCGAGCTGGCGATCACCGTGGGGGCCGTCAGCAAGGCGGTGGACCGGCTGGCGGCGGAGGGCTGGTGCGTGCGGGAAGCGCACCCCCAGGACCGCCGCTCGTCCGTCCTCCGCCTCACACCCGAGGGCGAGGATCTGCTGGCCGCTTCCCGCCCCGTCGTCGAAGGCCAACTCGCCTCGCTGACCGCGCAGGTTCCCCCCGAAGACCTGGCCCGCATCGCCGCGACCCTGGCCACCCTCCGCGCGCATCTCGAGGCGGACCGCCTCGGTCAGCAGGGCGGAGGGGCATGACCTGTCCGTGGGCCGAACAGGTCCCGGTTCGGCGACCGGGACGGCACAGGTGGACGCGGCATGAGCCGGGCCGGAGCCGGTGCCGGAGGCAGTGAGGGCGGGAACGCCGACAGCCGCCGGCAGTGCACGAGAGCGCTAGTCCGCCCTCCAGGGCAGCGTTGGTACGGAGCCGGGAGCGCTGTGCCAGTAGTCCCGGGTCTCCACCGCGAGTCCCGCGGCGTCGAAACGGACGAAGACGCAGCCCGCGAGGGTTGTGGGACTGCCGTCCTCCTCCGCGAGGACGCGGAACTCCGCGACCGCGCGGCCGTCCTGGCTCACCATGGGTTCGGAGAAGCGGACGTCGGTCGTGGTCTCGGACGCGAAGGACCAGCGGAGGTACGCGGCGAGCTCGTCCCGGCCTCGGTGGGGCTCCCGGAACGGCATCGACCGGTGGACGCACGCCTTCGCGTACAGCTCCAGGATCGCCTCGACGTCGTGGGCCGCCCGGGCCCGCTCCCACACCCGCACGAAGCGTCGAGCCGCCGTGGTCGTGTCCATCACGGGCCTCAGACGCGCGCGGGAAGCCAGCGCAACTGCGCAGCCTGCTGGTAAGGGCCGCCGCCCTCATGGTCGTTGAAGTCGTACACCTCGATCTCCTTCTCGTCGTTCGCCCAGGCGTTGAAGGCCGCGAAGACCGTCGACGGCGGGCAGGTCTGGTCCTCGAGGGCCGCCGAGAACAGGGCGGGTGCCCGGCCGCGCGCCGCGAAGTGCACCCCGTCGAAGTAGGAGAGGGTGCGCCGCACCTGTTCCGTGCGGCCGCGGTGGGTCTTGAGGTAGTTGCCGATCTCCCGGTAGGGAGCGCGGTCCGTGAGGACCGTGGCGCGCGGGAAGTCGCACAGGAACGGCACGTCGGGGGCGATCGCCGCGAGGTCGGGCACAAGACCGCCGACCGCGAGGGCGATGCCACCGCCCTGGCTCCCGCCGAGCGCCGCGACGCGCGCGGCGTCCACCAGCGGATGCGAGCGGGCCGCCTCCACCGCGCGCACCGCGTCCGTGAACAGCCGCCGGTAGTAGTAGGTCTCCGGGTCCTCGATCCCCCGCGTCATGAACCCCGGGAAGGCGGGCCCGCTGCCCACCGGGTCCGGGGTCCCACCGCCGGCCCACCCGCTCGCCTGGCCGCGGGTGTCCATCACGAAGTGCGCGAAGCCCGCCGACGCCCACAGCAGATGCGTGTGCGGGAGTCCGCGTCCGCCGCCGTACCCGATGAACTCGACGACCGTGGGCAGCGGGGAGTTCGCCCAGGCCGGCACGGTCAGCCAGCCTTTGATCGGATGCCCGCCGAACCCGGCGAACGTGACGTCGTGGACCGTGACGGTCTTCAGCGGGATCCCGACGGGCTCGAAGCGGGGGGCGAGATCGTGCTCGCGGGCTTCCTGGAGGGTCTTGGCCCAGAAGGAGTCGAAGTCCTCGGGCTCGGCGGACGCGCTGCGGTAGCCGCGGAGTTCGTCGAGCGGGAGGTCGAACAGGGCCATCAGGGACCACCTTTCGGCACACGGGCGCGGATGATCACACCGTACGTCCGCCCCCGGAGGCCCGCTACAGCCGCGCGGGGAACGGGGGAGACTCCGGGCCGTCCTCGCCGGGAACCAGGGAGACTACGGGGCGTCGGCGCGTCCCTCACGCCGTACGTCGGGTCCACTCCGGTTCCGTCCGCGCCCAGTCGTGCTCCCCCTGGGCCGGCCGTCGCCGCCCCAGGGCCCGTCGTACACGGAAATGCGCGAGGACGACGGCCGAGGCGGCGCCCGTCGTGGCGAACACGCCCACGGCCAGGGCTTGTTGGCGGACCGTCGAAGAGGTCGGAGCCGGACGCACGATCCTTCCCCGCCCATCGGCCCACACGTCGACGCGCGCACCGCGCCGCAGCCCCGTGGGCACGCCCACCCGTCCGGTGCGTGCCGCCTCGTCGGACCCGGTCCAGCGGCACTCGCCGGCGCTCACCCACGTCTCAGCCGAACCGTTCGATCCGAATCCGGTCCACCGGCTGCCCTGCCTCGACCAGCAGGCGTGAGGCGTGCTCCGCGAAGCCGTTGGAACCGCAGACATAGGCCTCCCACCCACCGGGCGGCTGTTCGGCCAGGAGTGGCGCCACATGTGCGGCGGTCATCCGTCCGACGGGCACACCGGCCGGGGCCGCGCGAGTGAACACGGCGGTGGTCTCATCGCCGTACTCCCGCGCGTAGATGAGCTCTTCGGGGCCGCGCGCGGACACCAGAAGGCGCAGCGGCACGTCGAGGGACCGCGCTCGGTGGTGCCGCAGCATCGACATCAGCGGTACGACACCGGAACCCGCACCGACGAGCAGCGCGGGACGGTCCCCGGGCCAGGCGAAGAAGCCGCTGTTCGGGCCGCGGACCTCGACGGAGTCGCCGGGCCGGGCCACTGTGTGGAACCAGCCGGAGACCTCACCGCCGTCGACGTGATCCAGGGTCAGTTCGATGTGGCCGGTGTCGTCGGGGGAGGACGCGATGGAGTAGTGGCGCTGCGCCACATATCCATCCCCGGCGGTGAGCCGCAGCATCAGATGCTGGCCGGGCAGATGCCCCGCCCACGCGGGAACGGCGAACCGGAAGGTCGCCGCGTGCGGGGTCTCGGGCCGGATCTCGGTGAGTGTGGCGGTCTGCCAGGTGGTGGCAGTCTGTGTGTCCACCGCGATGCGTCCGGGCACGGCGAACCGTGTCGGCGGTACGAAGGTCGTGGTCTCAGTCACCGGAGTAACGCTGCTCTTCCCAGGGGTTGCCGCGGGCGTGGTAGCCGTTCTGTTCCCAGAATCCCGGCTCGTCGCGGTCGAGGATCCGGATGCCCGCGATCCACTTGGCGCTCTTCCAGAAGTACAGATGGGGCACGATCAGCCGAGCCGGGCCGCCGTGCTCGGCCGGCAGCGGGCGCCCGTCGTACTCCCACACGATCCACGCGCGCCCGCCGGTGAGGTCGGCCAGCGGCAGGTTCGCGGTGTACCCGGTGTGCGCGTACGCGACCGCGTGCGTGGCGGCCGGATCGGGCCGTACGGCCTCCAGGAACGTGTCCAGCGACACGCCCCCGAACCGCACCCCGAACTTCGACCAGCTCGTCACGCAGTGGATGTCGCCCTCGTACGACGAGGCGGGCAGCTCGTGGGCCTGCTCCCAGTCCCAGGTCCGCGGTTCGGCCACCAGGCCGTCGATCCGCAGGGTCCAGTCGGCGGGCGCCAGGTCCGGGGTCACCTCGGCGGACAGGACGGGCCAGTCGTCGCCGGCGTCGTACTGTCCCGGCGGCAGTCCGGCGTTGTGGACGCGCGGGCGGCCGGTGAAGCCTCGCGTGACGTTCATACGGGTGGTGCCTCCAGGACCGCGGGGGCCGACGGCCCGCGGATCGAGCGTGGTCGCCGGCGACCACGGCCGGCGGATCGAGGGTGACGGGCGGTACGGGTGCGGGTCGGTGTCCCGGCGCGCATCGCTGCTTGACCCTTCAACGGTACGCGCACGTGGATCGTGCTCCGAGCCGGTGCCGGCCGCCGATCGTTGCGTGCGTATGAACTCTCCCGCGGCCCGGGAATAGCCGCGCCCGGATCTTCCTTGCCCCTGAAGCGGACTCCGGTGGCCCGTACACGCACAGACGGTGAGCGGTGTCACGGTGACCGGTGACCAACGCGAAGGAGAGTGAGGGAGCAGATGTCCGAGGCGTACGTCTCCACACGGTTCGAGGGCCCGGAGACGCAGGGGACCCCCTCCGGCCGTCACCCTCTCGACAACCCGGCGCTCGGCTCCCTCACCGGGCCCCACGCGCACTTCGCCGAGCGGCGCGGGCGGGTGCTGCGCTACCCCCTGGACGTGTCGCCCTGGCTGGCGCTTCCCGATGATCCCGGCGCGGCCGACTGGGCGGATCTGGTGGCGCTGGTGGGACCCGGGGGCGAGGTTCCGCTGGCCGGGTTCGACGGGAGGATCCCGGACGGCTGGGAGGTGGTCTTCAGCCTCGACGGAGTCCAGCTCGTGGACGACGGACTGGACGCGGCGCCCGACGCCGAGGCCGTACGGCTCGGCCCCGCGGACGTGCCGGACATGCTGGACCTGGTGGAACGGACCCAGCCGGGCCCCTTCGAACAGCGCACGGTCGAGCTCGGCACGTATCTCGGGATCCGCCGGAACGGCGCCCTGGTCGCCATGGCCGGCGAGCGGCTCCACCCGCCGGGCTGGACCGAGATCAGCGCGGTCTGCACGGATCCCGGCCATCGCGGGGAGGGCCTGGCCACGCGGCTGATCCTGGCCGTCGCCCACGGCATCCGGGAGCGCGGTGAGACCCCGTTCCTGCACACCGCCGCGAGCAACACCGGCGCCATCCGCCTCTACGAGTCGCTGGGATTCCGGCTGCGCCGCAACGTACGGTTCATGGCCGCGCGGGTGCCCGGGCACCTCGACGACTACCGGACCGCGGGCATGGGATGACACCGCAGAACGGGTGACACCGCCCAACGTGCCGGGTCAGTCCGTCGTCGCCGGGCTCGCGCCTGTGTCGTGGGCGGTGGCCGTGGCGTTGTAGCGCAGCAGATACGCGGCGAAGCGGGAGAGGTCCTCGTCGGGCCAGCCCGCCAGCCGCTCGCGGAACGCCGACCGGCGGCTGTGGGTCACCTGGGAGAGGATCTCCGTGCCCGCGGCGGTCAGGTACAGCAACTGGACGCGGTGGTCCTCGGGGTCCATGCGCCGCTCGACCAGCCCGGCCCGCTCCAGCGCGGCCACCTGACGGCTGACCGTGGACTTGTCCAGCGCGTAGTGCGCGGCGAGGTCCGTGGCCCGGCAGCCGCCGACCTCCTCCAGATGTCCGAGGAGGGTGTACGAGACCAGCGACAGCTCGGGATGCATGCGTCCCGCCGAGGCGCGGGCCCGCCGCGCGAAGACGGTCATCTCCCGCTGGATGATCTCCACAGCGGCGTCGGCCGGCACGTCGTCGGCCGGTGTCCCCGCGGTGACGGCGTGCTCACCGGACCCTTCGGATGTCATGACGGGACCTCCCTGACCTGCCCTGGTTGCATAGTACAACTTGGGGCAGGAGGTGCGAGAGTCCCGCATGTCGACCCGAGTGAATGCGGTGGCGAGCGGTCGGTGCGCGACGGCCGCCTGCCCGCGCTCGTGCGCTGATCGTTCCTGTAGGGTGGCCGTCCCGGCCGAGGACGACTCGGCCGTCGAGCCGTTGAGGAGGTGAGACCCATTACCGCTGTGTCAGGTCGGGTGCTCTCCTCTCCAGGCAGTCCGGTCGTCGTCTGACGGCGACCGTGGGAGCGCCCTTCGGTTCGTCGAAAGGCCCTCGGCTTCATGCCCCCTCTCTCTCCTGATGCTCCAGACGCGGTGGACCCCATGGTCGCCGCGCTCCGCTCCGCCGGCTGTGTCTTCGCCGAGGACGAGGCGGAACTGATCCGCTCCGCCGCCCGCACCCCGGACGAGGCCGTCGCGATGGTGGACCGGCGCGTCGCGGGACTGCCGCTCGAACACGTCCTCGGCTGGGCCGAGTTCCACGGTCTGCGCATCGGCCTCGACCCCGGTGTCTTCGTACCGCGGCGCCGTACGGAGTTCCTGGTCGAGCAGGCCGTCGCGCTCGCGCGCGGCGCGTCCCTCGTGGTGGACCTGTGCTGCGGCTCGGGCGCTGTCGGCGCCGCGCTGGCCGCCTCGCTCGGCTGTCCCGAACTGCACGCCGCCGACATCGACCCGGCGGCGGTGCGCTGCGCCCGCCGCAACGTCGCGCCGTTCGCGGGCCGGGTCCACGAGGGCGACCTCTTCGCGGCTCTGCCCGCCACGCTGCGCGGCCGGGTCGACGTCCTGGCCGCCAACGTGCCGTACGTCCCGACCGACGAGGTCGGCCTGCTGCCGTCGGAGGCCCGCGACCACGAACCCCTGGTCGCCCTCGACGGCGGCGCGGACGGACTCGACCTCGCGCGCCGGGTCGCCGCCGAGGCACCGCGCTGGCTGGCCCGCGGCGGCTGTCTCCTCGTCGAGACGAGCGAGCGGCAGGCGCCCATGGCCGTCGAGGCATTCGCCCGCGCCGGACTGATCGCGCGCCTGGCCGTCTCGGAGGAGTGGAACGCCAACGTGGTGATCGGCGTGAAGCCCTGACCCGGCGGGCCGGGCGCGGACGACATGCCGCGTTCGGCCCCTGATCAGCCGTTCCTTCCGCTCCGCGCGCCACACTCTGGCTGACCACAGGTGCCAGCGGAAGGCCCGGACATGACCAGCACCCCCGAGACGTTCGACGCGTGGGACATCAAGGAGTCGGGGCCGGCCGACGCGGACGCCCGGGTCCTGCTGCTGCCCGGGGGGATGTGCGGCACCGTGTTCTACGACGACCTGATGGCCGCACCGTCGCTCGCCTCCGCGCCGGTGCGGCTGGTGGCCGCGACCCTCCCGGGCCACGCGGGCACCACGCCGCCGCGCGATCTCTCCATGGAGAACTACGCGGCGCTGGCGGGCGCCCTGGCCGCGGAGCGGGGCTGCGGTGTCGTGGTCGGCCACAGTATCGGCGCCAACGTCGCCCTGGAGATGGCGGCCGGCGGGCACTTCGCCGGACCCGTCGTCCTGCTCTCCCCGACGTTCTCGGCATCCGACGAGGACAAGGCGCTCGCGATCGCCAACGGCCTCGGGCGGGTGCCGGGCATCGGGGCGCTGACCTGGATCGGCGTGGTCAAGGCGACACCGCGGGTCGTGGGGCGGATGGTGCCCCCGGACCGTCGCGAGGTGCTGGGCGCCGACCTGGCCAAGAACGATCCGGAGTTCTGCCGGCTCATGATCCGGCGCTACTTCGACTACCTGGACCGGTACGGGACCCTGGTCGCCCGGCTCCGTGACTCGGGTGTGCCCGCCTGGGTCGTACGCGGCGACCGTGACGAGATCGGCCTGAAGGACGAGGAGAGGGCCGGGCTGGAGGCCAGCCCCAACGTGACGATGGTCCCGGTCCCCGACGCGGGCCATGCGGTGATGGTCGACCAGCCCGAGGCGGTCGCCGCCCTCGTGGCCCGAGTTGCCCTCGGCTGAACCGCGACGTGGCCCTCGGCCGAACCGCGCCGTGCCCCTCGGCCGAATCGCCCCGGGCCGCGCGCCGCCCCGCCCGTGCCGGCCGAGTGATCCTCCTCATTGTGCAACTAGTTGCATAACCCGCGGCCCGTCGTCTACAACAGACGTACGACACCGCGCACGGAGGGCCCGATGAGCCGTTACCCGCATCTGCTGAACCCGCTCGACCTGGGCTTCACCACGCTGCCCAACCGCGTGCTCATGGGCTCCATGCACGTGGGCCTGGAGGAGGCCGAGCGCGGCTTCGAGCGCATGGCGGAGTTCTACGCCACCCGCGCACGAGGCGGCGTGGGCCTGATCGTCACCGGCGGCATCGCGCCCAACGACGCCGGCCGGCCGTACGAGGGCGGCGCCAAGCTGACCACCGAGGCCGAGGCCGCGCAGCACGCCGAGATCACCGCCGCGGTGCACCGCGAGGGCGGGAAGATCGCGATGCAGATCCTGCACTTCGGCCGGTACGCCTATCACCAGGACCTGGTCGCCCCCAGCGCGCTGCAGGCCCCGATCAGCCCCTTCGTGCCGAACGAGCTCAGCGACGCCGAGATCGAGCAGACCATCGACGACTACGCCCGCGCCGCCCGGCTCGCCCGGCAGGCCGGCTACGACGGCGTCGAGATCATGGGCTCCGAGGGCTACCTCATCAACGAGTTCATCGCCCTCCAGGCCAACCGGCGTGACGACCGCTGGGGCGGCTCGTACGAGAACCGGATGCGCTTCCCCGTCGAGATCGTCCGCCGCGTCCGCGAGGCCGTCGGTGACGACTTCATCATCATCTACCGTCTGTCGATGCTCGACCTGGTGCCCGGCGGCTCCTCGCTCGACGAGGTCATCACGCTCGCGCGGGCCGTCGAGGCCGCCGGAGCGACGATCATCAACACCGGCATCGGCTGGCACGAGGCCCGCATCCCCACCATCGCGACCTCGGTGCCCCGCGGCGCCTACGCCTGGGTGACCAAGAAGGTCATGGGCTCCGTCTCGATCCCGCTGGTGACCACCAACCGCATCAACACCCCGGAGATCGCCGAGCAGTTGCTCGCCGACGGTCACGCGGACATGGTCTCCCTCGCCCGGCCGATGCTCGCCGACCCCGACTTCGTCGCCAAGGCCGAGGCCGGACGCCCGGAGGCCATCAACACCTGCATCGGGTGCAACCAGGCCTGCCTCGACCACACCTTCAGTGGCAGGATCACCTCCTGCCTGGTCAACCCGCGCGCCTGCCACGAGACGGAGCTCGTCCTCGCGCCGACCCGGCTGCGCAAGACCGTCGCCGTCGTGGGCGCCGGGCCCGCCGGACTCGCCTGCGCCGTCAGCGCCGCCGAACGAGGCCACGACGTCACGCTGTTCGACGCCGCGGACGACATCGGCGGCCAGCTCAACGTGGCCCGCAAGGTCCCCGGCAAGCAGGAGTTCGACGAGACGATCCGCTACTTCCGCACCCAGCTCGAACTCCACGGCGTGGACGTCCGGTTGAACACACCGGCCACCGTGGAGAACCTGGCGGCGTACGACGAGGTCGTCGTCGCCACGGGTGTCAGCCCGCGCACCCCGGAGATCCCGGGCGTCGACCACCCGAGCGTCGTCGGCTACCTCGACGTCCTGCGCGACGGAGCCCCCGTCGGTGACCGTGTCGCCATCCTCGGCGCCGGCGGCATCGGCTTCGACGTCGCCGAGTTCCTCACCGACAGTGGCGACAAGGCGAGTGAGGACCCGGCGACGTACTTCCGGAGCTGGGGCGTCGACATGGACTACCGGACCCCCGGCGGCCTCGGCGCCCCCGAACGGCCCGCCCCGCCGCGCACGGTGCACCTCCTGCAGCGCAAGGCGTCCAAGGTCGGCGCCGGACTCGGCAAGACCACCGGCTGGATCCACCGCACCGAGCTCAAGCACCGGGGCGTCACCATGGTTCCGGGTGCCCGGTACGACCGGATCGACGACGCCGGACTGCACGTCACCGTCGACGGCCACAGCCAGGTCCTGGAGGTCGACACGATCGTGCTGTGCACCGGACAGGAGCCGCGCCGCGACCTGTACGAGGCGCTGCGCGCCACGGGCCGCGGTGTCCACCTCATCGGCGGCGCCGACGTGGCCGCAGAACTGGACGCCAAGCGCGCCATCAAGCAGGGCACGGAACTGGCGGCGGCGCTCTAGGAAACAACTTCTGCGGCGGGGCACAACCGTTTCGGGGTGTCGTGGGTCACATCAGGCAGGAGCAAACGCCTCCAAAGATCCACAAGGGGGAAATAATGGGATTCAACCGTTCCGCCCTGATGGCCGGCACCTTCGCGGCGGTGCTGGTGGGAGCCACCGCCGCTCTGGCGGCGCCCGCCTCGGCCGCGGCCAACACCACACCGCAGAAGGTCTGCGGCAGCGCCTACAAGACCGTGAACTCGGCGCCCATCGGCTCCCTGGGCACCGTCTACCTCACGTACAACTCCTCGAACGGCAAGAACTGCGTCACGACCATCCGCAACAGCCCGGGCACCGCCGTGGACATGTCCGCGTGGGTCTATGTCTCCGACACCGGCCTGGGCGACGACGACTACGGCCGGTACACGTCGTACGCGGGACCGACGTACGTGTACGGCAAGGGCCACTGCGTGGACTGGGGCGGCCAGATCAAGAACGTGTACACCCAGGTGTCCGGCTCCAACTGCGGCGCCTTCAAGGAGCAGCGGGTGACCTTCACCCGCTGACCCGCCGCCCCGGACGGCCACCGTGCACCACCCGGCGGGCGCCCGGGGACGCGTGACCCGGCTCGCCCCGGCGGACTCACCGAGTTCCGCCGGGGCGAGTGCCTGTCGCGCTGTCCGGGGGAGCACGGCCGGTCACCGGGCGGCACCCGCGGGGCTCCCTAGGATGACCCCATGTCACTCCCGCACGCGATCCTCACCGCCCTGCTCGAGAAGCCCTCGTCCGGCCTCGAACTGACCCGGCGGTTCGACAAGTCGATCGGCTACTTCTGGTCGGCGACGCACCAGCAGATCTATCGCGAGCTGGGAAAACTGGAGGCCGAGGGATTCATCAAGGCCCTGCCTCCCGAGCAGCACAGCCGGGGCCAGAAGAAGAGCTACGAGGTCCTGCCCGCCGGCCGCGCCGAACTCGCCCGCTGGACCGCCGCCTCGCAGGACCCGAAGCCACTGCGCGACACGATGCTGCTGCGTCTGCGTGCCGCGGCCGTCGTCGGCACCGAGGGCGTCGAGGGCGTGGAGGCCGATCTGCGCCGGCATCTCGCCCTGCACCGGAGCCAGTTGGCCGAGTACGAGGAGATCCAGGACCGGGACTTCCCGCCGGGGAAGAGCACACCCGAGGACCGGCTGCGCCACCTCGTCCTGCGCGCCGGCATCGACCTGGAGACCTTCTGGACCCGGTGGCTGACCCACGCCCTGGCCGAGTTCGAGAGCATGCGCGCGAGCGACTGAGCATCGCCCGGCACGGCTGGACCCGGCACGAGGCGGCCGTCCGTGACCGGAGTCGGCGGAACGGCCGCCCGTCGCGACGGACCTCGGATCAGAGCCGGTGCGGCTTGGAACGGCGGCGCAGGAACCAGCCCGCCGCCACCGTGCCGGCCACGACCAGGACCCCGCCGCCGACGACCGTGGCCGTGCCGTAGTCCTTCACGGCTCCGCCCAGCCCGCCCATGACGCCACGCGACGGCGACGGCGACGGCGAGACCGTCGTCGAGATCGTGGGCGTCGCGGGTGCCGCGCTGGCGGCGACGACGATCGCCTGGGTGCCCGCCGTCGTTCCGTCCTGGCAGACGACGATGACCGTGAACGTCCCGGGGCTCACGCCCGTCCAGGCCGCCGACTGGTTGCTGCTCGTCCCGGTAAGCGGCATCTGTCGGCCCTGGGCGAAGTTGCTCTGCCCGCTGGAGAGCAGCGAGGCGTTGCCGAAGCTGCTCCCGTTGCTCGGGCAGGCGCTGGTGGTGACCGAGACCGAGGTGCCACTGGTGCTCACGGAGATCCCGGAACCCCATGCGACGGCCGCCGGGGCGGCCAGGGTGAGCGGAAGCGCAGCGGTGGCGGCCACGGTCAGGCCTGAGCGGAGAAGTCTCTGAGTGGTACGCATAGGATCTGCCCTCCAGCGGCACGGTTGGCGGTACATCCCATGCGCCGCCGAGGATTGGAAAGGCCCGTGCTGCCTCAGTGCGAGCCAATGCGCCCTGGCCGGGGCCCGCATGCGGACGGGGACCGGGCAGGTGACGAATTCCATCGTCCGGCGGACTGCGCGGCGCCGATGCCGGGGTGGTGGCGGTCAGCGTCCCGTCGTCACGGAGCGCTCCGGGGACGGCGCGCCCCATGTGCCGTCGGGCAGCTTCGCCCGCAGCCGTACCCGGTGGGTCACGCCCGCGTCCCGGCCGATGTAGAAGCTGTGGGTGCAGGTGCCGATGGGTGGGCTGCCGCCCCAGACGAGCGAGGTCACGGCACGTCCGTCGAGCTGGATCCGGTACTCCGTGATCACCCCGTCGACCTCGGGAGCGGTCCAGGCCAGGTCGATGTAGTACGCCCCGTCGCGCCGGTGCGTCGTCGCCCGGAAGCCGGCCGGTGCCGTGCTCCGGTCGTCCTCCGGCCCCGGCGCGGTGCTGATCCTGACGGAGCCGCTCGGTGACGAGACGTTGTCCGCGGCGTCGCGGGCCCGCACGGTGAACACGTAGTCCGTGCCCGGCCGCAGCCCGGTGACGACGGCGGCCGTCTGTGTGCCCCCGACACTGTGGATCTTCGACGTGCCCTGGTAGATGTCGTACGAGGCCACACCCCGCGTGTCGGACGACGCCGTCCAGGAGAGCTGGACCGCCCTGCCGCCGACGGCCCTCCCCTTTGGGCTGCCGGGGCGGGTGGGCGTGGTGCGGTCGGCCGCACCCGCCGCGGGGGTGGTGGCCCGCACGGGCCGGCTGAGCGGCCCCGGGACCCCGTCCGCGTTCCGGGCCCGGACCCTGAAGACGTACGCGGTGGACGGTTCGAGCCGCGTGATGTCCACCATGTGCTCCGAACCCGGCACTTCTTTGACCTTGATGGTGCCGCGATACACCTCGTAGCGGGTGATCCTCGGGTCCTCGAGGGTCAGGTTCCACATGACGTGGACGCTGGTCGAACTCCCCGCGGCGGCGGTCACGCCCGTCGCCGCGGCGGGCACCCGCTCGCCCCGGCCGGACGCGGGGGCGCCCCAGCCGCAGGAGGTGAGCGCGAGCAGCGCTCCGCACACCAGGGTGCGCGGGACGGTGGGGGGAACGCGTCGCACGGGTCTGCCCTCCCTCGACGGGATTGGTCTGTACCTATAAGACACGGGTGACGCGGCCACATCAAGAGGGCGGACGTCGTCGACCGGACCGTCACGGGGGTACGTATGCTGATCCTCGACGCGGTGTGAACTCGCCCCACTGTCAGGGGAGTTCCTGCCCACGGCGCGGAACGCTGTCGTCGCTGATCCCGCGCCGGCGTGTGCGGCCGAGCGGCCGGAGCCGGGTTCGGCTCGGGCCCTCGGCCGCCTGGCGCCCGCGGATGTGGCCGTGCACCGTCCGGCCCCCTCCCGGTGGACGCGCTGTCAAAGGCCCACCAGATTTGGCCGAATGAGCGTCCATGTCCCCCAGGAGAGGGTCTCCCATCGTGCGTGTCCAGTCGCTGACGCTGGCCGCGGCCGCCGCAGCCGCCTTGCTCGCCTCGGCCCCCGTGGTGCTGTCCACGACCTCCAACACGGGCCGCCCCGGCAGCCCCGCAACGCCCGCACGGGAGGGCTCCGTCGAGGCCGCCGACCTGCTGGCGAGACTCGGCGGCTGCGTCCCCGTCTCGCACGGGCGATACCGCAGCGACGACGGCACCCGTGCCGACATTCCGGTCTGCGGCATCCCGGGCGCGGTCTTCTGGACGGCCGACATGGACATCGACTGCGACGGCAGGGCGGGCCCCCTGTGCAACAGCCGCACCGACCCGCTCTTCTCCGAGTCCACGGCCTTCACGCAGTCCGACGGCCGATATCTGAGTGCCGAGACCCTGCCCTACATCGTCGTACCGGCGGAGAGCGGCATCTGGAACTTCCGCGACCACGGCATCGGGCCCGGCTCGGTCGCGGCCGTCATCTACCGGGACCGCGTCCAGTACGCCGTCGTCGGTGACACCGGTCCGCAGGACATCATCGGCGAGGCCTCGTACGCGACGGCCGTGGGGCTCGGAATCCGTCCCGATCCCCGCGGCGGCGGGACGCCCTCCGGGGTCACCTACCTCGTGTTCAAGAACGCCCGGGTGTCACCCATCGAGGACCACGCCGCCGCGGTGGCGACGGGGGAGAGGCTGGCCCGGGCACTCCTGGGCGACGGCTGAGGGCCGCTTCGCCGTCAGACAGCCGCCCAGCCGTTGTCGACAGGCAGGATCACGCCGTTGATGTTGCTCGCCGCGTCCGAGGCGAGGAACACGATCGCCGCGGCCTGCTCCTCCGCCTCGGCGAGCCGGCCGACGTTGCCCATGTAGGCGCCGAGGACGGCCGGACCGTGCGCGCCCGGCTCGATGTCCACGGTGATGCCGGTGCTGGTGCCGCCCGGGGCGATGGCGTTCGCGCGGATGCCCTTGTCCCGGTACATCACGGCGAGGGACTTCGTGAGCCCCACGACGCCGTGCTTCGAGGCGGTGTAGGCGGCTCCGGCGGCACTGCCGCGCAGGCCCGCCTCCGAGGCGGTGTTCACCACGACCCCCTTGCCGGCGGCGAGCATGTGCGGCAGCACGGCCCGGGTGAGCAGGAACGGGGCCGTGAGGTTGACGCGGATGACCCGCTCCCACTCCGCGTCGCCGACCTCGGCCGGCGCCGACATGCGGTCCATGATCCCGGCGTTGTTGACCAGCACGTCGACCCCGCCGAACCGCTCCACCGCGGTCGCGGTGACCCGGTCGACGACCGCCTGCTCGCTGAGGTCGCCCGTCACCGCCACGGCGCTCCCGCCGGCCGCCGCTATCTCCGCGACGACCGCCGCGGCGCCCTCGGCATTGAGATCGGCCACGACCACCCGCGCGCCCTGAGCCGCGAAGGCGAGGGCGGTGGCGCGGCCGATGCCCGAGCCGGCGCCGGTGACGATGATGCTGCGGCCGTCCGTTCCCGTGGTGCTCATGACGTTCTCCCAGAGGTTGTCTGCCGGTGCGGTCGACGTCCCGCGCCGCCACAGTACGACTTATTGTCGCTGAATGACAGAAAGTCTTGGGGGAGATCGTCCTGGAAGGGATCGGAGATCGCTAGACTCACCGCAGCCGCGGTCCCGGACGGCGGCGGCTTCCGCGGACGGAACCCAGAACCGAGGAGTCACCAGTGCCGGACGGCGCGATCGGCGAACACCCCGGCCGAGGCCACGGCCGTACCGGGCGACCGCCGCTCACCGACGAACGCAAGGCCGAGATCCGGCTGGAGATCGCCCGCGCCGCGGTGGAACTGTTCGTGGACCAGGGCGTCGCCGCCACCACCGGCGACCAGATCGCCCAGGCCGTCGGCCTGTCCACGCGGACCCTGTGGCGCTACTTCCCCGGCAAGGAAAGCTGCGTGAGCCCCCTGTTCGCGGCCGGGATCGACGCGATCGCGGCGGCGCTGCGGGCCTGGCCCGAGGGCGCCCCCCTGGAGGACGCCCTGGAACGGGCGTCCACGAGCGGCGAGGGCTCGATGCTCAGGCCCGAGCCGCCCAGGGTCCGTACGCTGCTGAGGCTCACCCGAACCGAACCGGGACTGCGTGCCGTCTGGCTCCAGGCCCACGACGAGGCCGAGCCGGTGTTCGCCCGCGCGCTCGCCGACCGCGCCGGTCTCGGCGCAGTCGACCTGCGCTCGGAGATCCAGGCCGCCATGCTCAACGCGGCGCTGCGCGCGGCCGTCGAGCACTACGCGTGGCGCACCGACGAGCCGGATCCCGACCCTGCGAAGGCCCGCTCGGAACTGGCGGCGACCATCCGCTCGGCCCTGATCTTCGCGGCGAACGGAATCACCTGATACGGGCTTTCGCGCTCCCGGTCCTCACACCTTCCGGTAGGTGTACGCCTCCGCCGCCGCGGCCTCCACGGCCGCGAGGTCGGCGCCCGCCGAGGCCGTGACGACCGCGGCCACCGCTCCCTCGACGAAGGGAGCGTCCACCAGCCGTGTGCCGTCCGGCAGTTCGTCGCCCTCGGCGAGCAACGCCTTGACGGTGAGCACGGCACTGCCCAGGTCGGTGAGCACGGCGACCCCGGCTCCGCGGTCCACGGAGGCCGCGGCGGCGGCGATGACGTCCGCGCTGGTGCCGAGCCCCCCGTCCAGGGTGCCGCCCGCCGGCGCGACCGGAGCGACCGCGCCGCCACCGGCCAGGCCCATGGCCAGTTCGGCCACGGAAGCGGCGACGGCGGCGCTGTGCGAGACCAGCACGATTCCTACGCGTCGTTCCTCGGTGTCACTCATCGGCTGCCTCCACGAGTGCGGCGATCAACAGGGCCGAGGAGGTGGCACCGGGGTCCTGGTGCCCGATGCTGCGCTCGCCCAGATAGCTCGCGCGGCCCTTGCGGGCCTGCAGGGGCGTCGTCGCCACGGCCCCCTCCTCGGCGGCGGACCTGGCCGCGTCGAACGACTCGGTGAGCGCGTCGACCGCGGGAACCAGGGCGTCGACCATGGTCTTGTCGCCGGGAACGGCTCCGCCCAGCGCCATCACCGCGTCGACGCCCGTGCGCAGCGCGTCCGCGAACTGTTCGTCGGTGACCTCGGCGGCGCCGCCGAGCGCTTTGCCGGTCCGGCGCAGCAGCGTGCCGTACAGCGGCCCGGACGCGCCGCCGACCGTCGAGATCAACTGCCTCCCGGCGAGCGTGAGAACGGCACCGGGGGTGTCCGGGGCCTCCTTCTCCAGGGTGGCGGTCACGGCGGCGAATCCGCGCTTCAGATTGCTGCCGTGGTCGGCGTCACCGATGGGCGAGTCCAGGTCGGTGAGCCGCTCCGCCTCGCGGTCCACCGAGGCTGCGGTCGCCGTCATCCAACGGCGGAAGAAATCGGCGTCGAGCACGGAATCTCCTTGCGTGGTACGGAAGTTGACCTGGCCACCCTTCAAGGGCCCGTGGGCCGCCTGCCGTTCGGGGCACGCCGACGGCGTTCACACACCCCAGCGCAGCCCCGGCGTCTTCACCGGCGCGTCCCACAGGCGCAGCAGATCCTCGTCCACCTCGCACAGGGTCACCGAGGCGCCCGCCATGTCGAGGGAGGTGACGTAGTTGCCGACGAGGGTGCGCGCCACCGGGATGCCCCGCTCGGTCAGCACCCGCTGGACCTCCGCGTTGAAGCCGTACAGCTCCAGCAGGGGGGTGGCGCCCATGCCGTTGACGAGGAGCAGCACCGGATTGCGCGGCGCGAGGTCGTCCAGAACGGCATGCACGGAGAAGTCGGCGATCTCGCGCGCCGTCATCATCGCGCGCCGCTCCCGGCCCGGTTCGCCGTGGATGCCGACACCGAGTTCGAGCTCCCCGGCCGGCAGATCGAACGTCGGGCTGCCCTTGGCCGGGGTCGTGCAGGCGCTGAGCGCGACGCCGAAGCTGCGGGAGTTGTCGTTGACCCGCCGGGCCAGTGCCTCGACCACCTCCAGGGGCGCACCCTCCTCGGCGGCGGCCCCCGCGATCTTCTCGACGAACAGCGTCGCGCCCGTTCCGCGCCGGCCTGCCGTGTACAGACTGTCGGTGACGGCCACATCGTCGTTGACGAGCACTTTGGCGATCTGGATGCCCTCGTCCTCGGCCAGCTCCGCCGCCATGTCGAAGTTGAGGACGTCGCCGGTGTAGTTCTTCACGATGAACAGCACGCCCGCGCCGCTGTCCACGGCCGCGGCGGCCCGCACCATCTGGTCGGGCACCGGGGACGTGAAGACCTCACCGGGGCACGCCGCCGACAGCATCCCGGGGCCCACGAATCCGCCGTGCAGCGGCTCGTGCCCGGACCCGCCGCCGGAGACGAGGCCGACCCTTCCCGCGACCGGTGCGTCCCTGCGTACGATCACGCGGTTGTCGACGTCCACCGTCAGCTCCGGATGGGCCGCCGCCATGCCCCGCAGCGCGTCCGCCACCACCGTCTCCGCCACGTTGATGAGCATCTTCATGGGAACCTCCTGGTGAGAAGAACCGCTGGGCCGTCCGACGAGCGGGTCGGCGGTGCGTGGAGCTCACACTGGGAAGTATCGGTGTTCGGGCGGCGATAATCACGTGCCCGGACGTTCTTCCGGTGAGTGCGGGGACCGCACTCACCGGTTCCGCCCGGCGGGTCCGTACCGTGCCGGCTACTTCCCGGCGTGGCTCACCCGGAGGCTGCCGCGGTCGCTCTCCTTCAGGCCGCGGCCGATGATCAGGCGCTGGATCTGGTTGGTGCCCTCGAAGATCTGCATGACCTTGGCCTCGCGCATGTAGCGCTCGACCGGGAAGTCGCGGGTGTAGCCCGCGCCGCCCAGTACCTGGACCGCGTCGGTGGTGATCTTCATGGCGTTGTCGGTGGAGATCAGCTTGGCGATCGACGCCTCGGACTGGAACGGCAGCCCCTCGTCCTTGAGCCGGGCGGCGGCGAGCGTGGTGGCCCGGGAGACCTGCACGGCCGCGGCCATGTCGGCGAGGACGAAGGCCAGTCCCTGGTGCTCGATGATGGGCCGGCCGAAGGTCTCCCGTTCCCGCGAGTAGCGCAGCGCGTGGTCCAGCGCCCCCTGGGCGAGGCCCGTGGCCACGGCCGCGATGCCGAGCCGTCCGCAGTTCAGTCCGGCGAACGCGATCCTGAGTCCCGCGCCCTCCTCGCCGATCCGGCGGCTCGCGGGGACGCGCACGTTCTCCAGGCGCACGGTGGCGGTGGCGGACCCGGTCAGGCCCATCTTCTGCTCCGGCGGATCGGCCACCACACCTGGCGTGTCGGCCGGGACGAGGAAGCAGGAGATGGCGTGCGAGCCCTCGTCGGACGTACGGGCCATGACCGTGTAGAAGTCGGCGTGCCCGCCGTGCGTGGTCCAGGCCTTGGCACCGTTCAGTACGTAGTCGTCGCCGTCCCGGACCGCCCGGGTGCGCATCGCGGAGGGGTCGGAACCGGCGTGGGCCTCGGACAGACAGTAGGCGCCGAGCAGCTCGCCGCCGAGCATGTCCGGAAGCCACTCCCGCTTCTGGTCCTCGGTGCCGAACTCGGCGAGGGCGAAGCAGGACAGCGCGTGCACCGAGACGCCCACCGCCACGCTCGCCCACACGGCCGCGATCTCCTCCACGGCCTGGAGGTAGACCTCGTAGGGCTGCTCGCCGCCGCCGAACGCCTCGGGGTAGGGCAGGCTGAGCAGCCCGGCCCGTCCGAGCGTACGGAAGACCTCGCGGGGGAAGCGCCCCTCGGCCTCCGCCTCGGCGACGCGCGGGGCGAGCTCCTTCTCGGCGAGCTCGCGGGTCAGAGCGATCAGGTCGACGGCTTCCGGCGTGGGGAGGGTGCGGGTCGCGGGCATGGCATGTCCTCGGTGGTGGCGGTTCGCCGGACGATATTGATACGCCAGGCGATACAACAGTATCGTTTTTGGTACCACCAGGCCATGCGGACCGTCGACGGATTCGCCTCGGGGCGTGGGTGGCTCTCGCGACGCCGCTCGACGCCGCTCGTCGGGGACGTCGGGGATGTCGGGGATGTCGGGGATGTCGGGGATGTCGGGGACGTCGGGGACGTCGGCGTCAGGGATGACCGATGTCAGGGATCGCCGGCGTCAGGGATCGCCGGCGTCAGGGGTGGACCGCGTCAGGGGGAGACGGCGTGCACGATGAGCGAGGCGAGCTCGGCGTAGGCCTCGGCGTCGTTCAGCCCGGTGCGTGCGGCCACCTCGCCGCGCTGGATCTCCTGCATGGTCGCGGCCACGACCTCGCCCACGAACGCGGCGTGGACGTCACGGAACGCCCCGGCGGCCACGCCGTCGGCGATCAACTGCCGGATCCTTCCCGCCGCGAGGCGCGTGTTGGCCTCGTACACCTCGCGGGCAGGTTCGAACTGGGCCATGTCGTCGAGGAACTGCCGGGAGAGCGGTCGCAGCTGCTCGGCGACCGTGTCCAGGTAGACCACCACGCGCTCGGAGGGCGCGGAGGTGTCGGCCACCCTCTTCTCGACGGCCTGGGCGGCCTCCCGGAAGTAGTGCTTCACCGCCTCCCGGACCAACTCCTGCTTGCTTCCAGCCAGTTGGTACAGCGTCGTCTTCGAGCAGTGCAGCCGCTCGGTCAGCTCGTCGAGCGTGAACGCCGCGAAGCCCTCCGCCACCAGCAACGCGACCAGCCGCTGGAGCAGGTCGGTCTGGCGCGCGGTACGACGTGTGGACGGCATGATCTCAGCGTAACCGTTCCTCCATTACCGTGACCGCCGCCCCTCCGGGGGTGTGATCCGGGCCGTGAGGGGCGCTGTCCTGCGGCGATGCCATCCGGGGAAGTCCGGCGCCGCCCTCCTGGGGCGGCGGGCTCGTCCCCCGGCAGGCCGTCGCGGGCCCGGCAGGCAGTCGCGTCCCCGGCTGCCGGTATGGCTTTCCGGGCCGGGGTGCGACTGGCCGCCGGCCCGTCCTCTGTGCCGGGTCCGTCGGCCGCATCGGGCGTCCGGCCGACGGGGAGCGTCAGGGGGAATCGCCGGGGAGGTCCGGTGCCGGCGCCGCAAGACCGTCCGCCTCCGGGAGCCGCTGTACGTCGACCCCGCGCACCTGCGCCAACTCGTGCTTGAGCGCGGCCAGTTCGGCGCCGCCCGCCATATGGTCGGTGAGCTCCTCCAGGCCGACCTCGCCGCGGTCGGCGCTGAGTTCGAGCGTGCCGAGCCGCAGCACGCTGAAGTGATCGCCGACCATGTAGGCGTGGTGCGGGTTGTGGGTGATGAAGATGACGCCGAGCCCGCGGTCGCGGGCCGCGGCTATGTACTTGAGGACGACACCGGACTGTTTGACGCCGAGCGCGGCGGTCGGCTCGTCCAGGATGAGGACACGGGCGCCGAAGTACACGGCGCGGGCGATGGCCACGGACTGGCGTTGCCCGCCGGAGAGCGTGCCGATCGGCCGGTCGAGGTCGTCGAGGACGATGCCCATGTTGCGCAGTTCCTCGTCGGCGGTCCGCCTCATCCGGGCGATGTCGAGCCGGCGTACGGGCCAGGGGCCCCTGGTCATCTCGGAGCCGAGGAAGAAGTTCCGCCACACAGGCATCAACGGCACTGTCGCGAGGTCCTGGTAGACGGTGGCGATGCCGCGGGCGAGGGCCTCGCGCGGGCTGCCGAAGCGCACCGCCGTACCGTCCACGAGGAACTCGCCCTCGCTGTGCTGATGGAGCCCCGAGATGATTTTGATGAGGGTCGATTTCCCGGCGCCGTTGTCGCCGAGGACGCAGGTCACCCGGCCTGGACGGACGGTGAGGGAGACGTCGTGCAGGGCGCGGATGTTGCCGTACGACTTGCCCGCCCCGCGCAGCTCGACGATCGCGGCGTCGCCGTCACCGGGACGGGTGTCCTGGCGTACGGTGCGCACGGTTCCGGATCCTTTGTCTGCCATGGGTCGGTTCACCTCCGGGTCGCCGCGCGGCGGACCCACAGATTGACGAGCGTGGCGCCGAGCAGCATCACGCCGAGGAAGGCCTTGAACCAGTCGGGATTCCAGCCGGCGTAGACGATGCCCTGGTTCACCATGCCGAACATGAAGGCGCCGAAGACGGGGCCGATCGCGGAGCCGTAGCCGCCGGTGAGCAGACAGCCGCCGATCACCGCCGCGGCGATGTAGATGAGTTCCTGGCCGACACCTTCACCCGACTGCACGGTGTTGAACGAGAACAGTTGGTGCATGCCCACGAACCAGGCGCCGAAGCCGACCGCCATGAACAGCGTGATCTTGGTGAAGGTCACCGGTACGCCGACCGCGCGGGCGCTGTCCTGGTCGCCGCCGACGGCGAAGACCCAGTTGCCGTACTTGGTGCGCAGCAGCACCCAGGTGGCGAGCGCCGCGAAGACGAGCCACCACACGACCGTGATCTTCACCTGGACACCGCCGACGTCGAGCGACGAGGCGAAGACCCTTCTCGCCTGGCCGAAACCGTCCATGTCGCTGATGTCGTCGGTGGCGACGTTGTCGGTGACCAGCTTGGTGACCGCGAGGTTCACGCCTTGCAGGATCAGAAAGGTCCCGAGCGTCACCAGAAAGCTCGGCAGGCCGGTGCGGACCATCATCCAGCCGTTGAACGCGCCGATCGCGAGCGAGAGGACGAGCGCCACCACGACACCCGCCCACACGTTCATGGTGAGTTGGTAGCTCAGCATGCTCGCCGTCAGTGCCGAGGTGATCACCGCGACACCGGCGGACAGGTCGAACTCGCCGCCGATCATCAGCAGGGCGACGGGCAGGGCCATGAGGCCGATCGTCGAGGACTGGTAGAGCACGGTCGCCATCGAACTGCCTGAGCGCACGGACGGCGCCGCGATCAGGAAGAAGACGAACACGGCGGCGGCGCCCAGGAACACCCCGACCTCGGGGCGGGCGAGCAGCCGCAGTGCCAGGGGGCGTCGCGTCGTCCGCCCCGCGGTCGTCCGGGGGCCGGGAGCCGGCGGCGCGGTCGCCGTCGGCCCGGCCGTGCTCATCACCGAGTGCCCTTCGTGGCGAACTCGGCGACGGTGTCGACGTTGCTCTTGTCCACGAACGCCGGACCGGTGAGCACCGGCTGCTCGCCACCACCGCTGTAGTTGCCGTTGTTCTTGTAGAGCCACAGCGAGTCGATCGCCAAGTAGCCCTGAAGGTAGGGCTGCTGGTCGACCGCGAACTGGATGGTGCCCTTGCTGATGGCGCCGGTGAGTTCCTTGTTGAGGTCGAAGGTGGCGATCTTCGCCTTGCTGCCGGCGTCGCCGACCGACTGCACCGAGGTCAGGGCGTACGGGGCACCCAGCGCGACGACGTAGTCGATCGCGGGGTCCTGCTTGAGCTTGGCGGTGATCGTCGACTTCACGGACGGCATGTCGGTGCCGTTGACGTACAGGTTCACCGTGGTGCCGCTGAACGTCTTCTTCACGCCGTCGCACCGCTGGGTGAGGCCGACGTTGCCCTGTTCCTGGATGACACAGACGGCCTTCTTGGCCCCTTCCGCGTTCAGCTTCTTGCCGAGTGCCTCGCCCGCGACGGTCTCGTCCTGGCCGAAGAACTCCATCAGGCCGAGCTTCTTCCAGTCGCTGAGACCGGAGTTGAGACCCACGACGGGTATGCCGGCCGAAGTCGCCTTGCCCACCGCGTCCTTCATGGCGTCGGGCTTGGCCAGGGTGATGGCGATGCCGTCGACCTTCTGGTCGATCGCGTTCTGCACCAGGTTGGCCTGCTCGCCCGCGTTCGGGTCGTGCGAGTAGACGAGCCTGATGTTGTCCTTGGCGGCCGCGGCCTCGGCGCCCTTGCGGACGATGTCCCAGAACGTGTCGCCGGGCGCCTGGTGGGTGACCAGGGCGACCGTCATCCGCGGTGTGTTCGCCCTGCCCGCGGCGCCACCGCCCCCGCTCTCCTCGGCCTTCTTGCCGCCCGAGCTGCTGGTACACCCCGAGGCGAGCAATAAGGCCGCGGCGGTCAGGGTGGCGAGCGGGACGATTCTCCGTGAACGGGGGTGGAATGTGCGATCCATCTCTGCAGCACCTCACTGTGCGCCCGGGGCCTGTGTGTCTCCTCACGTACATCCCCAGCAACAGACGCATCACGCATGGGATCGTCACCGGACCGACCGGCAACTCCGTTGAACGGCAACCGATTTGAGCCGAGACACGGACGCCGCATCGCTCAGGACGCTCCGAAGGTCCTGGTCACCGCCCCGCGTGTGTTCTGGGCGAGGGAAGTCCGGCAGCCGAGCGGCGCGCGGCGTAGGCGAGGGGGAGGTAGCGCAGCCGCTCCGGGAGCAACGGGACGGTTCTGCGGACGACCGCCCCGAAGCGGCGCAGCCGGCGCTCGTCCCGGGCGCTCCACGTGAGGCCGAGCCGCTTCCGTGCCGCGGGCGGCAGCAGGCCGGTCGTGACGAACACGTTCAACCGCGCCAGCGGCGGGCGCAGCAGCGGCCAGAGGCGCCGGAGCAGGGCGGGCGATCCGTCCGGGAGCGCGACGGGCCGGTGCGGGTCGAGGAGTTCCCGGACGACGGCCGTCGCCTCCAGCTCGTCGTGGACCATCGCATCGAAGTACCGCCAGAACGCCTCCGGTGTGGGCGGCATGTCACGGCGGTGGATGCCGAGAATGTCACCGAGCTGGAGGAGTTCGTCGTAGAGGCGGCGCTGCTCGTCCTCGTCCAAGGGGCGGGCGAGACAGTCCGCCGCCCGTATGAAGACCGGGTAGGCGGTGGCGTGGACCCAGGCGTAGTAGGCCGGGGTCAGGGCGTGATAGGCGCGGCCGTGACGGTCCGTGCCCGAGATCGTCCGGTGCAGGCGCCGCAGCCGGCGGCCCTCCTCCAGGGCCTGCTCGCCGCCGTAGACCCACAGTTGGAGCGACTGCAGCGAGCGCCGCGCGCGGCCCCAGGGGTCGGTGCGGAAGACCGAGTGGTCGTCGACGCCGGCACCGACGGCCGGGTGCGCGACCTGGAGCACGAGAGCGGCGGGCAGGGCGAACAGCATCCGTACGTCACCCGCGAGGTCCCACAGGACGCATCCCGGTGCGAACGGGACCGGCTCGGGCGACGGCGTTCGAGCCGCGCCACCGGGTCCGGATGCCTTCGACAGGCCGTGCATGCTGCCCCCGTCCCTCGTTCCGACCGGGGTGTTGACGTCCCCCGACGGAACGAGTGAATAGTCTTTTGTACCTCCGCCTCTCTCGACGATACGTCCGGCTCTTTCGATGGAGGTAGGCCCGCGATCTGTGCGTATCCCGTGCTGAGGGGCATGGCGAGGGCGGTACGAGTGATGCCGGCCTCAGCTGTGGGCGGCCGGTGCGGCCGTCAGGTCGGCGAAGTCGCCCAGCATGTGCGAGGTGTGCGCGGGTCGGCCCGTGACGAGGCGGAACGTGTGTGCCGCCGCGTGGACCAGCAGGCTCCCGCCGCGCAGCACCGGGCACCCCAGGGAGCCCGCCGCCCGCGCGAGCGATCCGGGGCCGGGGCGGTGGCCGAGGTCGCAGATCCACAGGTCGCCGCGCAGCGACTCGGACCCGCCCGCCGCGCCGAAGCTCTCCTCGCCCCGGTGCTGCCCCGCCGCCGCACCCCCGAGGACGTCCCGCTCGACGCGGTGGCCGCACCCGACGGCACCGAACTCTTCTTCTGCGCCAGCGGCCGCCCCGAACTGCCCGACTGGCAGACCGACTTCACCCCCGTCGACGAGCATCCCGCCGCAGCCACCGCGGCCGCTTCCACGGACCCGGCCGCCGTCGGCCGCATCGACCATGTGGCACTCACCCAGCCCCGGCACCACTTCGACGAAGCCACCCTCTTCCACCGCGGCGTCCTCGGCCTGCGCCCCCAGGAGAGCGTCGACGTCGCCGATCCCTACGGACTGCTGCGCAGCCGCGCCGTCAGCACGGCCGACGGCGCCGTGCGCATCGTCCTCACCGTCGGCGCCGCACCCACCGTCGGCGCCGCACCCACCGACGGCGACGCACCGGCCCAGCACATCGCGCTCGCCACCGACGACGTGATCGCCGCCGCCCGCCGCTTCCGCGCCGCCGGCGGCCGCCTGCTGAAGATCCCCGCCAACTACTACGACGACCTCGCCGCCCGCTTCGACCTCACCGACGAGGAGCTGGACACCTACCAGGAACTCGGCATCCTCTACGACCGCGACGCGGGCGGCGTCTTCCGCCACTGCTACACCCGCACCGTCGGCCGCGTCTTCTTCGAACTCCTCCAGCGCGACGCGGGATACCAGGGCTACGGCGCCCAGAACGCCCCCGTGCGCCTCGCCGCCCAGCACACGGCGTAGCCCCGGCAGTGACGTGGACGGTCCGGGGCGCCGAACGCGCGACGATCCGACTTCCTGAGGATCCTTGTTCTGGGACAGAGGCCAGTCCCAGCGTCCACCTCACCTCCGGGAGCCGTCATGAGCGCCGACCATCCGTCGATCCGGACCCGGCTGGAGGACGGCGTCCTGTTCGCCACCCTCGACGCCGGCACTCTGAACCTCCTCGGTGTCGACCTGGTCCGTGACCTGGCCTCCCTGGTCGATACGCTGTACACCGACCCGGGTGACGTGCGCGTCGTCGTCATCGACAGCGCTTCGCCGGACTATTTCTCCGCGCACGTGGACCTCACGGCGGTACCGCAGTACACCGCGGAGGCCGCGAAGGCGGGCGGCCCCGGCGATGCCTCGCTCGGCATGTTCCTCCACAAGCTGGCGAGGGTTCCGGTGATCACCATCGCCAAGGTCCGTGGGCGCGCCCGCGGCGGCGGCAACGAACTCGCCCTGGCGTGCGACATGACGTTCGCCTCGCGCGAGAAGGCGGTCTTCGGGCAGTTCGAGTCCGGCACCGGCGCCCTGCCCGGTGCGGGCGGCGTTCAGCACCTGGCCCGGCGGCTCGGCCGGACCCGCGCCATCGAGGCCATGGTCGGCGCGGACGACTTCGACGCCGACACCGCCGAGCGCTACGGCTGGATCAACCGCGCGCTGCCCGACGCCGAGCTGGACGGCTTCGTCGAGCGCCTGGCGAAACGCATCGCCGGCTTCCCGCCCGAAGGGGTGCGGGCGGCCAAGCGTGCCGTCAACGACCTCACGCTGGCGTCCCCCGCGCACATCCGCTCCGACGCCGCGACCTTCCAGAGCCTGATCGCCCGGCCCGACAGCCGGGAGCGCCTGGACTCCCTTGCCGAGCGGGGCCTCCAGACGGACGGTGAGCTCGAACGCGACCTCGGCAGGGCCGTAGGAGACTTCCCCGCTGAGCACTGAGCACTGAGCACTGAGCACTGAGCACTGAGCACTGAGCGCTGCCCGTGGCCGCCGCCCCGCTGACTCGCGGGCCTGCCAGAAGCCGAACATCAGCCACGCCTGATGACAGACCCAGTCGGGACACAGCTCGGTCATGGCGTCGTAGAGCTCCTGGTCGTTGCCGGTCTCCTGCTGGAGGCGGCCGAAGTCGGTGAGGTACTGCCTGGTCGCCGCGATGATGTCGGGAGTGTCGGGGGCGCCCGGCTTCTTGTGGCCGGCGACCGCGATCCGCGGGTTCAGCGCGGAGAGGCGGTCCAGCGCGGCGATCCAGTTCTCGCGGCTCTCCGGTGTGGTGGCCGCGACGAACATTGGGCACCGGTTGTAGAGGACGTCTCCGCCGATGACGAGGTCCAGGACGGGCACGTGCAGGGAAGTGGAGTCGACGGCGTCGGTCCGGCCCTGCTCGATGATCCGCAGCTCGTGGCCCTCCAGCGAGAAGGTCTCCTCGTTCCAGGCTTCCGGCACGGTGATGGCGGCCGGAAGCCGGCCGGGCCACAGTTTGCGGTAGACCGGCAGCCTCCCGACCTGCTCGCGCGCGTACTCGACCGTCTTCGGAGTGGCGATGGCGCGGGCGTCGGGAAAGTGGCGCAGGAGCACGCCGAGGCCGGCGAAATGATCCAGGTGACCGCGCAGCACCGGTGGATGAGCCACCGATTGCCCATTGGCCCGCGACCTGGGCGCAGGGCGCCTGAGAAGCTGAGCCTCCAGCGCCGTCAGCGCCGTGCCTTGAGGAGATGCCGTGCAGGTAGCCGTGGTCACCTTTGACGGATTCAACGAGCTCGACAGCTTCATCGCCTCCGCACTGATCAACCGGTGCCGAAAGGACGGCCTGGAAGCCTTCATCACGACACCGACGCCGGTGGTCACGTCGATGAACGGCGTCGAGGTGACCGGGCAGCGCCCGATGGAGTTCGTGACCGAAGCCGACGTCGTGCTGATCGGCAGCGGGGTGAAGGCGCGAGACGTGGTCGCCGACGACCAGTTGCTCGCCAGACTGCCGCTCGCCCCCTCGCGACAGTTGATCGGCGCGCAGTGCTCCGGCGCGCTGGTGCTCGCCCGGCTGGGGCTGCTGGACGGGATGCCTGCCTGCACCGACGTGAAGAGCCGGCCCTTCGTCGAGGCCGACGGCATCATCGTGCTGGACACGCCGTTCCACGCCGAGGGCAACATCGCCACCGCGGGCGGCTGTCTGGCGTCCCAGTATCTGGCCACGTGGGTGATCACCCGCATGGTCGGGGAGGACGCCGCGCGCGACGTCATGGGCTACGTGGCCCCGGTCGGCGAGAACCAGGAGACCGTCGAACGTGCCATGCGGGCCGTCCACACCGGTGAGGTCGCACTGCGCTGACGCCCCGCGAAGCCCCGCACGTACCAGGACGACAGTCCGCGGCACGGACCTCCGGACGGCCTTCGACCGGTCGAGCGGGGCTTACGACGGGCGAACGTCACCTGTCGCGGCACTAGGCATGGGGAGCGCCGGTACTGCGCCGTACGACGAGGCGAGGCGTCATGCTGGTCTGCACGGCGTGGTCCCGCCTGCTCTCAACGCGTTCGATGAGGAGCCGGGCGGCGGTGGCGCCCATGTTGTGGCCGGCCTGGTCGACGCTGGTGAGCTGGACGGTCGCGAGGTCGGCGACCGCGGTGTTGTTGTAGCCGACGATCGAGACGTCCTCCGGGACACGCAGGCCCAGTTCGTGCGCCGCTCGCCACACGCCGAGGGCCGCCACGTCGGCACCGGCCATGACGGCGGTGGGCCGGTCCTCACCACTCAGCAGGCTCATGCCGGCCTTGTAGCCGCCCTCGTCGGAGTAGGCGGCACGGCAGACCGTCGTTCGGACACCTGCCGACCAGGACCGACACCCCGGCCAGGACGCTGGCCGGCTTCGCCCGCGTCGAGCTCGCGGCCGGACAGCGCGAGAGCGTCCGCGTCACCGTCAGCAGGCGCGCGCTGTCCTACTGGGACGAGGCCGAGAACCGCTGGGTGACACCCACCGGCAAGGTCTCCGTCTACGTCGGCCGCTCCGCGGCCGAACTCGACCACGTGGGCGCCATCACCGTCACGTGACTGCTGCCGGCCGAGACGACACCGGCCGGCGGCACAACTCCGGTGGGCCCGTGGCCGCCCTTGACACCACAGCCACCCGCACGTGCCCAGGGGGCGACGGTCCTGTCGTGTCAGCGGCGCCGCTGGTCGGCCCGCAGTTCGAAGTCGCCGTAGCTGTTGTCGGCGGGGTTGACCGTGACGCCGGGCGAGACGATCTCGTCGATGCGGTCGAGGACGTCGGCTGCGAGCGTGATGTCGGCGGCGGGCAGGAACGCCTCCAACTGGTCCATGGTGCGCGGTCCGATGATCGCCGAGGTGACGCCGGGATGGTTGATCACGAAGGCGACGGCCAGCTCGATCAGCGACAGGCCCGCCTTCTCGGCGAGGAGCGCGAGCTGTTCGACGGCGTCGAGCTTGCGCTGGTTGGCAGGGCTGCTCATGTCGAAGCGGGCCTGCGGGCGTGCCGCGGAGGCCGGACCGGAGGCGGCGTCCTTGCGGTAGCGGCCCGAGAGCCAGCCGCCGGCGAGCGGGCTGTAGGTCAGGGTGCCCATGCCGTGGCGGCGGACCGTGGGCAGCACGTCTTCCTCGATGCCGCGGACCAGGATCGAGTACGGCGGCTGCTCGGTCACGAACCGCTCCAGACGGCGCTCGCGCGAGACCCCCTGGGCCTCGACGATCTGGGAGCCGGAGTAGGACGAGGAGCCGATGTACCGGATCTTGCCCTGGTGCACGAGGTCGGAGAGGGCGCCGAGAGTTTCGGCGACGTCGGTGTCGGGGCTGGGGCGGTGGACCTGGTAGAGGTCGATGTAGTCGGTGCCCAGGCGGCGCAGGGAGTTCTCCACCTCGCGGATGATCCAGCGTCGCGAGCCTCCCCGGGCGTTGGGGTCGTCCTGGCTCATCGGCATGAAGAACTTGGTCGCGAGGACCACGTCCTCGCGCCGGTTCTTGAGAGCCTTGCCGATGATCTTCTCCGAGATCCCGCCGGAGTACACGTCGGCGGTGTCGACGAAGTTGATGCCGGCGTCGAGGGCACGGTGGATGATCCGTACCGAGTCGGCCTCGTCCTCGTTGCCCCAGGGGCCGAACATCATCGCGCCCAGGCAGAGCGGGCTGACCTGGACACCGGTGCGTCCGAGCGGTCGGTAGTGCATGAAGGTGTTCTCCTCGGTGGGTTTCAGTCGTTGCGTGAGGGGACGACCGTGCCGGTGCCGGCCCAACTGGCGAGCAGGCTCAGGGCCTGCCGCTCCGGCGAGTCCGGTTCGGGGGTGTAGAAGTTGAGGCGCAGGCCGGGATCGGCGGGCAGCTCCATCGCCTCGTAGGGCAGCGCGAGCTCGCCGACCAGGGGATGGCGCAGGCGCTTGAGGCCGGAGCGGTGGAATTTCACGTCGTGGCGGGCCCACCGGCGCGCGAACTCCTCGCTCTTGGTCGTGAGCTCGCCGATCAGGTCGGTCAGTGCCTTGTCGTGGAGTGCGCGGCCCGCCTCCGTGCGCAGGAAGGCCACCGAGTCGTCGGCCCCCTTGTCCCAGTCGACCCAGAAGTTCTGCGCGGCGGGGTCCAGGAACAGGAAACGGGCGGTGTTGACCGGCCCGCGCTGGGCGAACAGCGGCGAGTCGAAGACCGGCGCGTACAGGGCTCGCCCCAGCGCGTTGGCGGCCAGGACGTCGAAGCGCCGGTTGCGCACGTAGGCGGGCACGTCCGTCATCGAGTCGAGAAGCCGCACGATCGTCGGCCGGACCTGGGTCATGGTCGCGGTGGGCCGCCGTCCCGAGACACCGGAGGCACGAGCCAGGTCGTAGAGATGGGTGCGCTCGGCCTCGTCGAGTCGCAGCGCGTGGGCCAGGGCCTCCAGTACCGCGTCGGAGGCTCCGCCGAGGTTGCCGCGCTCGAGGCGGACGTAGTAGTCGACGCTCATGCCCGCGAGCAGGGCGACCTCCTCCCGGCGCAGCCCCGGGACGCGACGCTGTCCGCCGTAGACCGGCAGCCCGGCCTGCTGCGGGGTGATCCGCGCCCGCCGGGTACTCAGGAACTCGCGGACCTCCGCGGCCAGGGTCCTCTTCTCGGAGGCGTCCATGATCACAGCCCCGCCGGTCCCGCGAGCCCGCCGACGGGACAGAGCCCGCGCGGCACGCCTGTGGCCCGGGACGGAATGGGTGTGCGGGGCACGGGCTGCTCCTTCGGATCGGTGCGCGACGAAAGGGACGGGGGCTCTTTCACCGTAGGTCGGCTCCCGGACGACTGCGAGGTACTGCCAGTACCCGGAAGAGCAGTGACTCCCACCCGCGCGCGAGAAGGAGGTTGCATGGAGAAGGCCGAAAGGGCCCCCGGTCCGCGATCGATCCGAAGGAACACCGTGCGCGCAGCCCGCCTGTACGAAGCCGGCGTCCACGCCGGGAACGGTGCCGCCTCCGGGCCCCGGGAACCCTCCGACACGCCGGAGCGACACGTCACCCCTGCCGGCGTCTCCTTCCCCGGCTTCGACCTCACCGGCGCGCTGCGGCGACGCTGGGCTCGAACGTCCTGGTCCCGGGAATGGCCGATGGGGCCGGCTTCGGCCGTCACCCTCAGTGAGCCCTCACGGGCCACCCGCAACGCAAGGAGCCTGTGATGCGGACCCTCACCCTCAACAACGGTGTCAAGATGCCCGCCCTCGGACTGGGTGTCTTCCAGACCCCACCCCCGGAGACCCGGGCCGCGGTCACCGCCGCCCTCGAGCTGGGCTACCGGCACATCGACACCGCCGCCGCCTACGGCAACGAGCGCGAGGTCGGCCAGGCCGTCCGCGACTCCGGGGTGCCCCGCGGCGACCTCTTCATCGAGACGAAGATCTGGATCAGCGACTACGGCTACGACCAGACCCTGCACGCCTTCGACAAGAGCGCCACCAAGCTGGGCGTCGACCCACATCCTGAACCAGGCATGGTCCCCGATCGGGGGCATCACCTTCTACCCCGGCTACGGCGAGCACCGCACCAGCGTCCTCGAGGACCCGGCCGTCACCACCATCGCCAAGGCCCACGGCAGGAGTCCGGCCCAGGTGCTGCTGCGCTGGGGCCTGCAGCAGGGCCGTTCGGTCATCCCCAAGTCGACCCGGCGCGAGCGGATCGCCGAGAACCTCGACGTCTTCGACTTCGACCTCTCCATCGGTGAACTGACCGCCCTCGACGCACTGGAGACCGGCCGCCGCGGCGGCCCCGAGCCCGACGCGGTCACCCTCGCCGCCCACGGCCGTGCCATCCCCGAAGCCTGAGACCCGCCGCGGCAGAACCGGCCCCCATGACACCGGCCGCCGCGAAGAGCGAACGGAGCGAACGATGACCCGATGGAAAGACAGCCGACTGGAGCGGATCGCCGGCGCCGAAGAGCTCGACCTGGAGTCCGAACGAGAGGACGGCACCCTGCGCGACCCGGTGACCATGTGGGTCGTCCGCGCCGGCGACGATCTCTACGTCCCTTCGGTCAAGGGCACGGCAGGCTCCTGGTACCGAGGAACCCGGTCCCGCCACCGCGGCCGGATCGACGCCGGCGGCGTACGTCAGGACGTCGCCTTCCACGAAGCCGGCCCCGACGCACCCGCGGACGTCGATGCGGCCTATCGCGCCAAGTACGGCCGCTACACCGGCATCGTCGAGCACGTCCTGACCGACCGGGCCCGCACCTCCACCCTGCGCCTCGAACCGCGCTGACCGAACGACACCGTCCGCCGCCGCTGGAACGAATACTGCCCACACCCTCTGAGGAGCCGCGCCGATGCGAGCCACCCTGCTGTACGGGGCCGACGACGTCCGTGTCGAGGACGTCGCCGACCCGAAGATCCAGAACCCCACCGACGCGATCGTGCGGATCGTCCTGTCGTGCGTCTGCGGCAGCGACCTGTGGCCCTACAAGTCGCTGCCGTCCACCGACAACCCCCGCCACATGGGCCACGAGTTCCTCGGCGTCGTCGAGGAGACCGGCTCCGCCGTCACCGGCCTGAAGCCCGGCGACGTGGTGGTGGCCCCGTTCGTCTACAGCGACAACACCTGCGCCTACTGCCGTGAGGGCCTGCACACCTCCTGCGTGCACGGCGGCCAGTGGGGCGTGCAGGGGGTCGACGGCGGGCAGGGCCAGGCCGCCCGCGTCCCGCAGGCCGACGGCACACTGGTGAAACTGCCGGTCGGCGAGGACTCCGATCTGCTGCCCGACCTGCTGACCCTGTCCGACATCCTGTGCACCGGCTACCACGCCGCCCGCACCGCCGGCGTCACCCGCGGCGACAGCGTCACCGTGGTCGGCGACGGCGCCGTGGGCCTGGCCGCCGTCATCAGCGCGAAGCTGCTCGGCGCCGAACGCATCGTCCTCATGGGCCGCCACCGCGTACGCACCGACCTGGGCCGCGCGTTCGGCGCCACCGACGTGGTCGCCGAACGCGGCGAGGAGGGCGTCGCCCGGGTACGCGAACTGACCCGCGGCGAGGGCACGCGCAAGGTCCTCGAGTGCGTCGGTCTGAAGGACGCCCTCGCCCAGAGCTTCGGCGTCGTCCGCGACGGCGGCACGATCAGCCGCGTCGGCGCACCCCAGTACCTCGAAGTCCCCTTCGGCTTCGGCGACTTCCTGCGCAACATCACCCTCACCGGCGGAGTCGCACCCGCCCGCGCCTACATCGAGGAGCTCATGCCGCACGTCCTCGACGGCTCCATCCGCCCCGGCCGCGTCTTCGACCGCACCCTCGGCCTGGAAGACATCGCCGACGGCTACCGGTCGATGAACGAACGCGAGGCACTGAAGGTCCTCATCACACCCTGACCTCTGAGCGGGTTCCCGCGCGGGGCGGCTTCGGGCGGTTGATCCCTCGGTCGACGGTGGTGCGTTTCCTACGAATCGGTTTCGATTCCGGCCGGTGACGGGGGGCCGTGCGCCGTCGGGCAATCATGTGACCATGCGCCGGCCGCTCCACCCCCGCACCCCTGAGTGGTTCACGGCCGACGATTCGACCCTGAACGTCGCGCTCGTGTACCCGATGCAAGGGCCTGCCGGCATCTTCGGTCCCGCCTGTGAGACCTGCGCGCGGCTGGCCGCCGAAGAGATCAACGAGGCCGGCGGCGTGCTCGGCAAGGAGCTCCGGCTGCTGGAGGTCGACGGCGGAGCCCCACCGGAGAGGGTCGCCGAGGAGGTCGAGGCCCTGGTGGCGACCGGCGCGGTGCACGGGGTGACCGGCTGGCACATCTCCTCGGTCCGGCAGGCGGTGGCGCCGCGCATCGCGCACCGGGTGCCGTACGTGTACACCGCCCTCTACGAAGGCGGGGAGCGCACGGACGGTGTCTTCATGACGAGTGAGACGCCGGACTGGCAACTGCAGCCCGCCATGCGGCTGCTCGCCGAGACGCGGCGGGTCCGCAGATGGTTCGTCGTCGGCAACAACTACGTCTGGCCCCGGCGCACCGCCCGGGCCGCCCGCCGCTACGCCCGCGCGCTGCGAGGTGGACGGGTCTGCGGTGAGGCGTACCTGCCGCTGGGTACCGAGGACTTCGTCGATGTGCTGCGGCGCATCGAGTGCGCGGACGCGGACGGTGTGCTGATGCTGCTCGTCGGCAGCGACGCGGTCCGTTTCAACCGGGCCTTCGCCGCCTCGGGCCTCGACCAGCGGTGTCTCCGGCTGAGCACGCTGATGGACGAGAACATGCTGATGGCCAGTGGCCCGGAGACGACCGGCGACCTGTTCAGCACGGCCGGTTACTTCGCCTCATTGGCCAATCAGGACACCTTGGACTTCCACGGTCGGTACGCCGGCCGCTTCGGCCTGGAGGCGCCGGCCCCCGGCAGTCTCGGGGAGTCGTGCTACGAGGGGGTGCTGCTGCTCGCCTCGCTCATCGAGCGGGCCCGCACCCTGGACGTCTCCGCGATCTCGGCCGCCGCGGAGAACGTCTCCTACGAGGGTCCGCGCGGCCTGCTCCACCTTCATGACCGGCATGTCCGCCAGCGCATCTACCTGGCGGAGGCGGTCGGGCCCGACTTCAACGTGCTGGCCCAACTGCCTTCCCCGCACGATCTGTTGTGACGTGGTCCGGATCGGCCGTGAGCCGTCCTTCCAGGGCCTCGGCAAGCTGTGCGAGCAGGTCGTCCAGCTCCTCGCCCGCGATCAGATGCTCCAAGTCCCTCCAGTCGGCCCGCACTTCACGCGCCAGCAACTGCCACCGCTGCTTGCCCCGTGGGGTGAGGTGGGCCAGGACGCGGCGCCGGTCGGCCGGGTCGACACGACGGTAGACCAGGTTCTGGTCGACGAGTTGATCCATCAGTTTGGTGAGGCTCGGAGCCGGCAGGAAGGCGTGGCCGGCGATGGCCGTCATGTTGTGGCCCTGCCCGTCGGAGAGCAGGTCGAGCACCCGCCACGCCTCCACGGAGCACTCGAACTCGTCGAGAACGGACTGCACTCGGCGCACGGCGAGACGTTCGGCCCGCGTGAGCAGGTGGAGCAGGTCCTGGGGCCGTCTCGCCATCGTGCTCCTCCACTCGTGCTCGCCGACCGGTGCCTGAGCCTACCGTCGATCACCGGGCCCTTGGAAAGGGGGAATTAGGAAAACCGATTCTTCCCAGGGGAAGCATTGATCGCTGTTGCTGTGATGTCCTCGACCGGATGTATTCAGCAGCGGCTTCTTCGGTTTTAGCCGACCGCATTACTTTCAGTGGAAACTGTTCTTCAATTGCTCCGAAACGCGGTTGAAACAGTTTCCCCGCAGGCTGTGGTCGCACTTCAGCGACCAGCCCGGACACCACCCCGGAACGGCTGGGGAACCCGTGCGTCGACACCGCCGCCTCTGAAGCGCTTTCCCCTCATCCCCTCCCCAGAGTCTTTCCGCTCTTCGTATCGCCCTTCGGGGCAAGGAGGTTGTGCATGTCCGGGTTCAGCATCAGCAGACGCGGTCTCCTGGCCGGAATATCGGCCACCGGCGCATCCGTCGCCCTCGGCGCGTGCGGCGCCAAGACGGGCGACACCACGTCCACCGGCTCCGGCGCCAAGGCCGACACGTCCGGCGACACAGTCAAGGTCGGTCTGCTGAACTCGCTCTCGGGCACCATGGCGATCAGTGAAGTCACCGTCCACAACGCGCTGTTGCTCGCGGTGAAGGAGATCAATGCCGCCGGCGGCGTGCTGGGCAAGAAGCTCGAGGCCGTAAGCCAGGACGGCGCCTCCGACTGGCCCACCTTCGCCGAGAAGGCCGAGACCCTCATCAAGGACGACAAGGTCGTGGCCACCTTCGGCTGCTGGACCTCGGCCAGCCGAAAGGCCGTCAAGCCGGTCTTCGAGCGGTACAAGTCCCTGCTGTTCTACCCCGTGCAGTACGAAGGCCTGGAGCAGTCGCCGTACATCTTCTACATCGGCGCCACCACCAACCAGCAGATCGTGCCCGCGCTGGACTACCTCAGGAAGCGGGGCCTGACCAAGCTCTACCTGGTCGGCAGCGACTACGTCTTCCCGCGTACCGCCAACAAGATCATCAAGGCGTACGCGAAGGCCAACGGCATGGAGGTCGTCGGCGAGGACTACGCCCCCCTCGGTTCCACGGAGTTCGGCACCATCGTCAACAAGGTCAAGGACGCCGGCGCGGACGCCGTGTTCAACACCCTCAACGGCGACTCCAACGTGGCTTTCTTCAAGGAGTACAAGTCCGCGGGCCTGACCGCGAAGAGCCTGCCGGTGCTCTCGGTCTCCATCGCCGAGGAGGAGGTCAAGAGCATCGGCACCCAGTACCTGGACGGCCAGCTCACGGCCTGGAACTACTACGAGACCACCCCGGGCGCGGCCAACACGAAGTTCGTGGCCGCGTACCAGGCGGCGTACGGCAAGGACAAGCCGACCTCCGACCCGATGGAGGCCGCCTACATCTCCGTCCACCTGTGGAAGGAGATGGTCGAGAAGGCCGGGTCATTCGACGTGGCGAAGGTGAAGGCCGCCTCCGACGGCATCGAACTCGACGCTCCCGAGGGCAAGGTCACCGTGGACGGCGCCACCCAGCATGTCTACAAGACCGCCCGGATCGGCAAGGTCGGCTCCGACGGCCTGATCACCGAGGTGTGGAACTCCGGCAAGCCGGTCAAGCCCGACCCGTACCTCAAGGGTTACTCCTGGGCCTCCGGACTCTCCTGAACCACACCCGCCCGGCACCGGACCCGGCCCCCTCCAGGGGCCGGGCCACGCCCATGGCACACGCGTACACCCGCGCCTTTGTCCCCGACCCGGAGCCGACCCATGACGGTCATCCTCAACCAGTCCCTCACCGGCATCAGCATCGGTGCCGTCCTGCTGCTCATCGCCCTCGGTCTGACCCTGACCTTCGGCCAGATGGGTGTGATCAACATGGCGCACGGCGAGTTCATCATGGCCGGCGCCTACACCACGTACGTGCTGCAGAAGTCCATCAGCGGCGCGGGCCTCTCGCTGCTCGTCGCCCTGCCGATCGCCTTCCTGGTCGCCGGAGCCATGGGCGCCCTGCTGGAATGGCTGCTCATCCGCCGCCTCTACACCCGCCCGCTGGACACGCTGCTCGTGACCTGGGGCGTCTCGCTGATGCTCCAGCAGCTCGCCCGCGACATCTTCGGCGCCCCCAACGTGCAGACCGCCGCGCCCGACATCCTCACCGGCAACATCGCGCTGGGCGGCGGCATCACCTTCGCCAGCAACCGCCTGTTCATCCTCGGCCTGGCCCTGCTGAGCGTCCTCGCCCTCACCCTCATCCTGAAACTCACGCCACTCGGCCGCCGTATCCGGGCCGTCGTCCAGAACCGCGACCTGGCCGAGGTCTCCGGGATCGCCACCGGGCAGGTCGACCGCATCACCTTCTTCATCGGCTCGGGCCTCGCGGGCGTGGCCGGCGTCGCCCTCACCCTGGTCGGCCCGATCGGCCCGACCATGGGCACCAACTACATCGTCGACGCCTTCCTGGTCGTCGTCGTGGGCGGCATCGGACAGCTCAAGGGCAGCGTCATCACCGCCTTCGCGCTGGGCATCCTCCAATCGGTCCTCGAATACTCGACGACGGTCAGCGTCGCCAAGGTCGTCGTGCTCGTCGCGATCGTCGCCTTCCTGCAGTGGCGACCCCAGGGCCTGTACACACTGCGCACCCGGAGCCTGGCATGACGACGACCACCCCCACGTCCGCCGTGGCGACGCCGTCGCCGACGTCCGCGCTGCGGCGGTTCCGCGTCCCCGCCGGGTTCGTTCTCGGCGCCGTTCTCCTCCTCGGCGTCGCACCGGTCGTCCTCTCCGACTTCCGCCTCAACCTCCTCGCCAAGTACCTGTGTTACGCGATCGTCGCGGTCGGCGTCAGCCTCGCCTGGGGCCGTGGCGGGCTCATGGTGCTCGGCCAGGGCGTCTTCTTCGGCCTCGGCGGCTACGCCATGGCCATGCACCTCAAGCTCACCGACGCGGCCGCCACCGGAGAGACCCTGCCCGACTTCATGCAGCTCTACGGCACCGGCGACACCCTGCCCTGGTGGTGGAAGCCGTTCGCCGATCCGGCCTTCGCGCTCGCCATGACGGTGCTGCTCCCGATGGCGGTCGCCGCGCTGCTCGGCTTCTTCGTCTTCCGACGCCGGGTGAAGGGCGCCTACTTCGCGATCCTCAGCCAGGCGCTGGCCGCCGCCCTGTCCATCTGGCTGATCGGCCAGCAGGCCACCACCGGCGGCACCAACGGCCTCACCGACATGCACGGCTTCCTCGGCTACTCCCTCGTCGACCCCGTCAACCAGCGGATGGTGTACTTCATCATCGCCGCCGTTCTGCTGCTCCTGATGATCGGTGCCCGCCAGTTGTTCGTCAGCCGGTACGGTGAACTCCTCGTCGCCGCAAGGGACTCCGAGGAGCGGGTCCGCTTCCTCGGCTACGACCCGGCCAACGTCAAGCTCGTCGCCTACGTCCTCGCGGCCGGCATGGCGGGCCTGGCCGGCGCCCTTTTCGTCCCGGCGGTCGGGATCATCTCCCCGGCACTGATCGGGATCGTGCCCTCCATCGGCTTCGTCATCGGAGCGGCGGTCGGCGGCCGGGCCTCGCTGGTGGGCGCGGTGCTCGGCGCGATCGCGGTGGCCTGGGCGCAAAGCACGCTGTCCGACGCCTTCCCCGCCGGGTGGACGTACCTCCAGGGTCTGCTGTTCGTGGTGGCGGTCGGCTTCCTGCCCGGCGGCCTGGCCTCGCTGAGCGTCGTCCTGCGCAGGCGCCGTACCGCTACCGCTACCGCTACTCGTACGACGGGAGAGACGGCATGACCGGCGAGGGACTGACCGTCCGCGACCTGCGGGTCACCTTCGACGGCTTCACGGCCGTCGACGGCGTCGACCTGGACATCCACCCCGGCGACCTGCGCTTCCTCATCGGCCCCAACGGCGCCGGCAAGACCACCCTGATCGACGCCGTCACCGGCCTGGTGAAGGCGACGGGCTCGGTGCGCTTCGGCGACCAGGCCCTGCTGGGCAGACCGGTCCACAAGATCGCCCGCATGGGGATCGGGCGTACGTTCCAGACAGCCACGGTCTTCGAGGAACTGACCGTCCTGCAGAACCTCGACATCGCGTCGGGCGCAGGGCGGGGCCCGTGGACGATGCTCCGGCGGCGCAAGGACATCCCCGAGCCGGTCGCGAAGGCCCTGGAGACCACGGGACTGACCCACCTGCGCGACCGCCCCGCCGGCGTCCTCGCCCACGGGCAGAAGCAGTGGCTGGAGATCGGCATGCTGCTCGTCCAGGACGTGCGGCTGCTGCTGCTCGACGAGCCGGTCGCCGGCATGAGCCACGACGAGCGCGAGGCCACCGGCGCGCTGCTCCGGCGGATCAGCGCGGACCGCACGGTCGTCGTCATCGAGCACGACATGGACTTCATGCGCTCCTTCGCCCGCAGCGTCACCGTGCTGCACGCCGGCAAGGTCCTCAGCGAGGGCACCGTCGCCGAGGTCCAGGCCGACGCCAGGGTCCAGGAGGTCTACCTCGGCCGCACCGCGGAACCCGAGCCCGCTCCCGCCACTCCCGTGGCCGTCGCCGAGGAGGCGTGAGTCAGGATGCTGGAGATCAGCTCCGTCCGGGCCGGCTACGACCGCACCACGGTCCTGCACGGCGTCACGGTCGCGGTCCCCGAGGACGGTGTCGCCACCGTCCTCGGCCACAACGGCGCCGGCAAGAGCACGCTGCTGCGTGCCGCCATGGGCCTCATCAGGCCCAAGGGCGGCACCGTCCGGCTGGACGGTGAGGACATCACCCACCTCGCCCCTCACCAGCGGGTCGCCCGCAGGATGGCGTACGTCCCCCAGGGCCAGCAGTGCTTCCCCCACCTCACCACCGCCGAGAACCTCCGACTCGTCGCCGACGGCCGCCCCGACGGCGGAGCGGCGACCACCGAGGCACTGGACCTCTTCCCGGTCCTGCGCGAGCTGTCCGGCCGCCGCGCCGGCCTGCTCTCCGGCGGCCAGCGCCAGCAACTCGCCATCGCCCGCGCGCTGATCACCCGCCCCAGGATCCTGCTGCTCGACGAGCCGACGGAGGGCATCCAGCCGTCGGTCGTCGCCGAGATCGAGGAGACGATCCTCGCCCTCACCCGGCGCGGCGGCCTCTCCGTCCTCCTTGTCGAACAGCACGTCGGGTTCGCCCTGCGCGCCGCTCAGCGGTACTACGTACTGGAGGCCGGGCGGGTGACGTCCTCGGGCGCGGGCGGAACAGCGGCCGAACAGGCCGTACGAGCGGCGCTCAGCGTGTGAGAGCGGCGGATCGCCTCGCCGGACCGGCCTCAGGGCACGTGGCGGTGCTGCGGGCGTGCGGGTATGGACCCGCACGCCCGGGCGAGCTCGCACTCGTCGACGTCGACCGAGTGCCCGTGTGGCGACCCGAGGATCCGCGTGGCCGCTACTTCAGCGCTACGGCGTCTCCGGTGGACACGATGCGAGCGGTTGTCGTCGTGCCGGGGAAGTACCAGCGCCAAGAGCCCGCCGAAGTGGCGGTGACCTTGGTGCTGAGGTGGCCGGCTTCGCCGGTCCTCACCGTCTTGACCGTGCTGTAGTGAGCGCCGCCGGCCTTCCGGTACTGGAGTTTCACGTCCTGTCCTGTGAAACCGTGGTACTTCAGGTCCTCCCAGTTGGCCCGGGACAGTTTGCCGGTGATGGTGAGTGTGGCTCCCTTGGCCACGGGTTCAGGCGTCGCGTTCGTGGTGAGCCGGGACGCGCGCTTCATCTTGAACTCTGCGATGTCGTCGGCGATCCAGTAGTCACCGTCGTTGGCCTTGACGGTGGCGTTGGCCTCCCAGACGCCCGCGGTGTGGTTCACGTCCTCGGGCAGGCTGCCCGGGAGCCATCCCGGGTCTATCACCATGGTGGCCGTGCACACCGACGTGGTGGAGGTCTTCTTTACGCACCGGGTGTCGACCCAGTCGCTGTATCCCCAGCCGTTCGTCTTGTTGAAGACGTCGACGTGCGACAGGCCCTTCACGCCGGAGTTGTCCCGGATGGTGATGGCGATCGGATAGGTGACACGCTTCGTGGTGCCGATGATGACGTTGTTCCCGCCGTTCACGACCGCCGCGGTGACGCGGATGTCTCCCCGGCCCTCCGCGTGAGCCCCGGTCGCGGCCAACAGTGTCAACGCCGACGTGCCGGTCGCCAGGATCCAGGCCGTCCTGGCCGTTCTGCCTCGCATGATCCCTCCCCTGAATTGTGGGAGGAGCGTACACAGATGATCTATAGCACCGTTGCCTTGCTTATCGTTATTCGATAGATTTCCATCGTAGCTCGATGGAAGGATGGGATCATGGGAAAACTGGCCGTGCGCGCGCTGCGTGCCGTGCTCGTGGTGGTGCTCACCGGCAGCGTGTTCGTGCAGGCGTTGATGATGTGGGCGTTGGTCAGCGGGAATGACCCGGAGGACGGGTCGCTCCCGCTGACCCCGCTGCGCGTGATCACGATCCTGGGCATCGGGACGGCCCAGGTCGCCCTGGTCTGTGTATGGCGACTGGTGACGATGGTGCGACGCGGAACCGTGTTCTCCCACGCCGCCTTCCGGTACGTGGACGTCATCATCGGCGCGATCGTCGCGGCTGCTCTCGTGTGGTTCGCGGTCACGGCGCTGAACGCCCCCGGCCAGCGGGACGATCCGGGGGTCACCCTCATCATGGGCGGGATCGGCGTGGCCATCCTGGGAATCGCGCTCATCGTGCTCGTGCTGCGGATGCTGCTCACCCAGGCCGTCGCCCGGGACGTCGAAGCGGCGCAGATGCAGGCCGACTTGGACGAGGTCATCTGATGCCGATCGCCGTCGACATCGACGTGATGCTGGCCAGGCGGAAGATGTCGGTGGGCGAACTCGCGGACCGCGTGGGGATCACGCCCGCCAATCTGGCGGTGCTCAAGAACGGCCGCGCCAAGGCGGTGCGCTTCACGACGCTTGCCGCGCTCTGCGAGGTGCTCGGGTGTCAGCCGGGCGACTTGCTTCGCTGGGAGGCCGAGGACACCACGGGCGAATGAACGCGCCTGCCGACTTGCTTGGAACCGGCACTTATATGTGACTATTTATGCCGAATGAGAAATTGATGTGCCTTTCCTAAGATGCGGTGTTCTGCAGCGATTTGGTCGTGTCCGAGAGTGAGGATCGGTGCGAGCCCGGCCGAATGGTCCGGGCAGTGCCGGGGCGTCAGCCCCCGGTTCGTACGGAAAGGTCTGAACATGATCAACGGGTTGAAGAGGGCCGCGGCCCTGGGGGCGGCGACGGTGGCCCTGGCCGCGGGCGCGGTCGTCGGTACGGTCGGTACCGCGTCGGCCGCCCCGCAGGACCACCGGCCGTCGGCGTCGTCGCACCACTGCGTGAGGGTGGCGGGCCACTGGGCACGGCAGTGGGAACCGGCCTACCGGGACCGGCACCATCACTGGCACCCCGGCCACTGGGCCCGCGTCTGGCGCCCCGCCCACCAGGAGTGCCACCACTCACCCCGGCGCTGACGCCGGCGTCCGCCCGTAGGGGTGGCCGCGATCAGAACCGCAACCGGCCCCGACGCGCCCTTGGACGGCGCGCCGGGGCCGGTTCGTGCCGAAACCGCGCCCAAGGGTTGTCCCGTAGCCGCAGGTTGCCGCGGACCCTGGGCCGTTCCTGTCCTGAGCGCCGGTCGGCGGGCCTCGCCGGCTCAGGTGAGGACGGGATTCAGGAACGTGAGTACGCCCGCGTCGGCGTCGAGCCTGGCCCGGGTGCCGATGGGGAACGTCTGCTGGGGCACGCCGTGGCCGATGTCCGCGCCCGCAAGGACGGGGATGCCGAGGTCGCCGAGGCGGTCGTGCAGGAGTTCCTCGACGCGCTCGCGTGTGCCGCAGTCGGTGAACGTGCCGCAGACGATGCCGGCCGCGCCGTCGAAGTATCCGGCGCGGCGCAGTTGGGTGAGGAACCGGTCGAGCCGGAAGGTCTCCTCGTCCACATCCTCCAGCAGGACGATGCCGCCGCGCGCGGGCAGCGAGGTGCCGGTGCCCAAGGAGCAGGCGAGCAGGGTGACGGTGCCGCCCAGGGTGACGCCCTCCGCGGTGCCGCCGACCAAGGGGCGGGAGCCGGGGAAGCGCAGCTCCTTGACGGACGCCGGGTCGGTGAGCAGTGCGGCGAGCCCGTCGAAGTCGGCGCGGCCGGGGTGGAAGCCGCGGATGGCGGGCATCGGTCCGAACAGGCCCGTCCAGCCCAGCTTCACCGCCACCGCCTCCAGCAGCGCCGTGACGTCGGAGAAGCCGATGACGGTGCGCGGGGTGGGCGTGCCGATGGCGTCCCAGTCGACCAGTTCCAGGGTGCGCTGGGCGCCGTAGCCGCCGTTCGCGCAGAAGACGGCCGTGAACGCCGGGTCGGTGAGGGCGGCGGTCAGATCGCGGGCGCGCAGCGCGTCGTCTCCGGCGAGGTATTCGCCGGTCGCCCGAGCGGAGGCGAACACCTCGGGCTGGAGGCCGAGCCCGCGCAGTGACTCTAGGCCCGTCTCCAGGTTCTCCTGGTCGGTCGGTCCGCTGGCGGCGATGACGGCGACACGGTCACCGGGCTGGGGTGCGGCGGGGCGGATGAGCCCCTCGGAGGGCAGGGTGGGCATGGGGATCCTTGGGGAGTGAGGGTGGGCGATGGGCCGATGCGGGGGTTATTGGGTTTCCAGGAACGCGGCGATGAGCGCCGCCCGCTCCAGCAGGGAGGACAGCGAGGCGTGTTCGTCCTCGCCGTGGGCGCCGGCGCCCACGGGGCCCAGGCCGTCGACCGTCGGGATGCCGAGCGCGCCGGTGAGGTTGGTGTCGCCCGCGCCGCCGGAGGAACCGAGGGGTAGGTCCAGGCCCAGGGTGGCGGCGAGCGTGGTCAGTTCGGTCGCCAGGGGGTTGGCGGGGTCCATGGCCCAGGCCGGGCGGTAGGAAAGCGTCTCGGCGGACAGGACGGCCCGCTGCCGTACCGGTGTCGGCTCCAACAGGGCCGACAGCAGGGCCCGTTCGGTCTCGGCGGTGGCGTAGCGCAGGCCGATCTCCGCCTCGGCGTGGTCGGCGACCACGTTGGCGCGGGTACCGCCGGTGATCGTACCGACGTTCAGCGCTGCGTCGGGGAGGGCGGCGGCCGTCGCCCGCAACCCCGAGAGCTGGTCGACGAGTTCGTCGATCGCGGAGACGCCGAGCGCGGCGTCGAGGCCGGCGTGGGCACTGACCCCGCGCACGCTCAGCCGCACCCGGGCCACCCCGCGCCGGCCGATCTTCAACGCGCCGCCGGGCAGCGGTGGTTCGAGGCCGAGCACCGCGTGGGCGCCCTCGGCGTGCCGGGCCACGAGGCGGCTGCCGTCGGGGCTGCCGATCTCCTCGTCGTTGACCACCACGAGGCGTACCGGACGCCTGGGCGTGCCGCCCGTACGGGACAGCAGGTCCATGGCCAGTTCCACGGCCACCAGGGAGCCCTTCATGTCGAAGACCCCGGGGCCGGTGACCGTGTCGCCGTCCTCGGCGAGCGTGAAGGGGCGCCGGGCGACCGTCCCGGCCGGGAAGACGGTGTCGCTGTGGGCCACGAGCAGCGTATGTCCGGCGCGGGAGCCGTCGTCCGCCGTGCCGCGCCCGTTCCAGTACGCCACGAGGTGGTCGCCGCCCGGTCCCGGCGGCTGTTCGACGCGGTCGGCGGTGGCGGCGAGGCCCGCGGCCAGTTCTTCGCCGAACACGGCCGCACGGTCCGCGTCGCCGGACGGGGTCTCCAACGTGACCAGGCGTTCCCAGCGTTCCAGCACCGTGCCGCCGAACGTGCGGGCCAGGGCGAGGAGTTCGGCGGGCTCAGCCATAGCAGTTCTCCACGGCCGAGGTGACCACCCGGGTCAGCGCGCGGAAGCAGCGGATCGCCTCGTACATCGTCGGCAGCGTGAACCGCACGGTCAGCGGGTCGATCTGGACGACCCCGGGGATGTAACTGGCGGCGGGCGCCAGGTGGGCGGCGTCGAAGGACACCTCGTAGGTGTAGCCCTCGGCGGGCGGGGCGAGCGGACCGGTGGGGGCGGGCAGGGCCGCGAGGCCTTCGCGGGCGGCCTCGGTGATCCGGGCGGCGCTCACCTCGGGCGGCAGGCAGATCGCGGAGTAGCGGTCCACGCAGGTCTTGACCACGGCGTGGGCGGCGTGCGGCGCCCAGCCGCGGGCGTCCTCGCAGCACAGGTCGTCGCCGGTGACCAGGACCACCGGGACGCCGTACTCGTCGGCGAGCAGCGCGTTCATCCGGCCCTCGGATGCCGGCTCGCCGTTGATCCGCACCGCGGTGACGGTGTTGGGCAGATAGGTGTGGGCGAGCACGCCCGGCTGACCGGCGCCGGTGTGGTAGCCGACGAAGGCGACCGCGTCGGGGGAGCGGTCGACGCCCTCCATCATGCCGAGCGGCTTGTGCGTGCCGATCAGGAGCGTGGCCCGTTTGTCGAGCCGGTCGAGGAGCAGGTTGCGCTGGTCGGCGTGGGCCTCGTTGACGAGGATCTCGGTGGCGCCGGCCGCGGCGAAACCGGCGATCGCGGCGTTGACGTCGGCGGTGAGGAACTGCCGGTTGTACTCCCAACGGGCGTGGCCGGGCTCGCAGTCGTCGGGGAAGGTGACGCCGGTGACGCCCTCCATGTCGGCGGAGATCAGGACCTTCATGCTGCCTTCCCCTCAGGGGTGGTGAGACGGGCACGGGGACGGATGGTCCAGGTGCGCACGGTGTGCCGGCCCAGTTGGCCGAGGTCCACGTCGAGGCCGATGCCGGGCCGGGAGCGGGGCACGGGGACCATGCCGTCCACGGCGCGGATCGGCGGCGTGACGATGTCCCGCCGGTAGTACTTGTCGGAGCCGGAGACGTCCGAGGGCAGGGTGAAGCCGGGCAGCCCGGCGAGCGCCAGGTTGGCGGCCCGGCCGATGCCGAACTCGTGCATCCCGCCGCACCACACCGGCACCCCGGCGTCCAGGCACAGGTCGTGCACCGTCTTCGACGGGCCGAGCCCGCCGAGCCGGGACACCTTGATGTTGACGACGTCGGCCGCGCCCAGGTGCAGCGCGGTGCGCAGCACGTCCGGGGTGGTGACCGACTCGTCCAGGCACACCGGGGTGTCCAGACGGGCGGCGAGCCGGGCGTGGGAGAGCAGGTCCGTGGCGGCGTACGGCTGCTCGATCATCAGCAGGCCGCGGCCGTCCAACTCCGCCAGTACGGCCTCCTGTTCGGGCCGGTAGGCGGTGTTGGCGTCCACCTGGAGGGCGACGCCGGGGAAGGCGTCCTGGACGGCGCGGACCGGTTCGAGGTCCCAGCCGGGGCGGATCTTCAGCTTGATGCGCCGGTAGCCGTCGGCGACGTGCCGGGCGACCTGCGCGAGCAGCGCGTCGATCGTCGGCTCGATGCCGAGGCTGACCCCGGCGGGCACCGCGTCGGCGCCGGCGCCGAGCAGGTCGGCCAGGGGCTCGCCGCGCCGCTGCCCGTACAGGTCCCAGCAGGCCATGTCGAGGCCGGCACGGGCGAAGTGATTGCCGCTCACCTTGGCGGTGAGCCGGGCCGCGTCCTCGGGGTGGTCCCAGGGCCGGCCGAGCAGCATCGGGGCGAGGTACTCGCCCAGCACCTGCCAGCAGCTCCAGGTGGACTCGTCGCAGTAGTACGGGTCGGTCGGCGAGGCGCACTCGCCCCAGCCGACGCTGCCGTCCTCGGCGGTCGCGCGGACGACGATGTGCTCCAGGTACGACTTGCGGTGCGAGCTGGTCTCGAAGGAGTGGACCAGATCGAGCCGGACCAGCGCCAGCTCGATCTCGGCAAGGGTGACGGTCATGTGGGGTCGTCCTACCGTGCGGGGCCCGGTCAGGGGCGAGGGGCCGTGCCGGGTGCGGCGGCACGGGGGATGAAGCGGTACGCGGCGAGCCCGCCCGGCAGCCGTACGCAGGAGACGGCCGTGCGGTCGGCGAGCAGCCGGGCGAAGGTGGGCGTGAGGCGGCCGCGCAGCCGGGCGGCGTGCTCCGGGCCGGCCTCGGCGCGCAGCCGGTGCCAGTCGTCGGGCAGCGCCACGATCCGGTCGTCGCCGTCGTCGTACACCTGGCCGACGCTCCAGCCGCCCGGCGGCGGACCGGGAGCGGGTGCGGCGGGCCGCGCCGGGGCGTCCAGGTGCCAGGAGACGATGAAGCGGTCGGTGGACTCGCCGGTGGCGGTGCCGAAGCCCGAGGCGCCGTACATCGCGGGCTTGAACGCGTCCACCACCGTGCCGAGCACGTCCAGGTTGAAGTGGGCGTTGCGGGTCTGCATCGGGTCGTACGCCCAGCGGATCAGCGTCGTCCCCTCCGCGAGGCAGCGGTCGCGCTGGCCGAGCTTGAGCAGCCGTCCGATGCCGAGGCCCTGGCGTTCGTGCGCCACCACGGCGAGCTGCGAGTACTGGTAGAGGCGCGGGTCCTGCCCGTCGGCGCCCCGCTCGCGGGCGAGGAAGCTGTAGGTGAATCCCACCAGCGCCTCGCCGAGATAGGCGCCGACGACCAGGCCGCTGTTGTCCTGAAGGGCGGTCAGCAGGCGCGGGTTGAGGCTGCCGTCGCCGGGGCGCAGGCCCATGACCCGGTCGTACAGCGCGACGCAGTCGGCCATCTCCAGCGGGCCGTCCACGTCCCGTACGACCAGCGGCGGGGCCGGCCGGGCAGCGGCCGCGCACCTCGGGGTCGCCGTCGCGTTCACGACACGCTCGCGAGGTGACATGCGGCCCGGCCGCCCGCCGGCGCCTGTGCCGGCAGGACCGGCAGCGTCCGCCGGTCGCAGCCCGCCTCCGCGCGGCCCGCCGGGTCGAGACCGGCCCACACCGGGCAGCGCGGATGGAACCGGCAGCCCTCGGGCACGTCCGTCGGGTCCGGCGGCTCGCCCTGGAGCAGCTGGGGCCGCCCACCGCGCCCGCCCTCCGCGGACACCACCGACAGCAGCGCCTTGGTGTACGGGTGCTTCGGCGCGAGCAGGACCTCCTCCACGGTGCCCACCTCGACGATCCGGCCCAGGTACATCACCGCCACCCGGTCGGCGATGTTCCAGGCCAGGCCCAGGTCGTGACTGACCACCAGGGAGGACAGGCCGAGGTCGCGGCGCAGGTCGAGGACGAGCTTGAGGATCTCGCCGCGTACGGAGGCGTCCAGCGAGGCCACCGGTTCGTCGGCCACGATCACCGAGGGCTCCAGCGCCAGCGCGCCCGCGATCACCACGCGCTGCTGCTGCCCGCCGGACATCTCGTGCGGGAAGCGTGACAGGAACTGCTCCGGAGGGCGCAGCCCGGCCTTGGACAGGGCGGAGTGCACGCGCTGTTCGAGGCCCTCCTTCATCCGGTGCAGCCGGGGACCCTCGGCGACCGCGTCGAACACGTTCTGCCGTGGGTTCAGGGCGCCGCCGGGGTCCTGCAGGACGAACTGGACCTTGCGGCGGTGCGCCTTCAGCGCGGCGCTCGTGTAGCGCAGCGGCACGCCGTCGGACAGCACCTCGCCCGATGTGGGCTTGACCAGCCCGGTCAGGGCGCGCGCGAGGGTGGACTTGCCGCAGCCGGACTCGCCGATCAGGGCGAGGATCTCGCCGCGGCCCAGCTCGAGGTCGACGCCGTCCACCGCGCGGGCGGGGCCGCGGCCTGCCCGGGGCGGATAGGTGATGTGCAGGTCGCGGACCTCCAGCGCGGGCGCCGTGGCCGCGTCGGATCCGGTGACCGTGCCCGTGGTGGTGACGGTCATGAGCGGGCTCCTTCCGCGGACGGTTCGGGAACGGGCGGGGCCGTGGAGAGGTTCGGGAAACCGGGCAGCACCCGCAGGCACGCGGACTGCCGTCCGGGACCGGCCGGCCACAGCTCGACGGGGTTGCTGTCGCAGGCCTCGTGCAGGTCGGGGCAGCGGGCCGCGAAGGGGCAGCCCGTGCCCAGTGCGGCCGGGTCGGGCGGGTCGCCGGGCAGGCCGGCCGGCGCCCTGCGGGAGGCGGGGTCGCCGATGGTGGGGAAGGCGCGGGACAGCGCCCGGGTGTAGGGGTGCTTCGGGTCGTCCAAGAGCTGCCGGGAGGGCCCGGACTCCACCAGCTCGCCGGCGTACATCACCGCCAGCCGGTCGCACATCTGGCCGAGGACGGACAGATCGTGGCTGATCATGATGACGCCGATGCCCTCGTCGCGCACCAGGTCCGACAGCAGGTCCAGGATCTGGGCCTGCACCATCACGTCCAGCGCCGTGGTGGGCTCGTCCGCGATGATCAGGTTCGGGCGGCAGGCCAGCGCCATCGCGATCATGATGCGCTGGCGCTGACCGCCGGAGAACTCGTGCGGATAGCTGCGCATCCGCCGCGCGGGGACGCCCACCGACTCCAGCAGCTCGGCCGCGCGGGCACGGGCCTGCTTCTCGGTGATCCGGCCGCCCTCCTCGCCGGCCCGGCGGCCGTGCAGCAGGATCGGCTCGACGATCTGGTCGCCGATGGTGTGCACCGGGTTGAGGGCGGTCATCGCGCCCTGGAAGACCACGGAGGCCTCCGCCCAGCGCACCGCGCGCATCCGGCTCCAGTTCGCGGTGAGCAGGTCCTCGCCCTGGTACAGCACCTGGCCGGTGACCTCGGCGGCGGCCGGCAGCAGCCGCAGCAGGCTCATCGCCAGGGTGGACTTGCCCGAGCCGGACTCGCCGGCCAGGCCGAGCGTCTGCCCGGCGTCCAGGGTGAGGTCCACCCCGCGCACGGCGGGCACCGTGCGCCCGCCACTGCGATACGTGACCTTGAGGTCCTTGACCTCCAGCATCGCGTTCAACGTGTCTTCACCGACCTCGGGTTGAGAATGGTCTCCACGGCACGGCCGGTCAGGGTGAAGCCGAGGACGACGATCAGGATGGCGATGCCCGGCGGGTACAGGTACCACCAGGCGCCGGCGGTGACGGCGCCGCCGCTCAGCGCCGAATTGAGCATCGCGCCCCAGGAGATGCCGGTCGGGTCGCCCAGACCGAGGAAGGTCAGGGTCGCCTCGGACAGGATCGCCGAGGCCACCGTCAGCGTGGAGGAGACCAGGATCAGCGGGGTGACGTTCGGCAGGACGTGCCGCAGCATCACCTGCGGCCCGCCCGCGCCCAGCGCCCTGGCCCGTTCGATGAACGGCTTGGCCTCCACCGCGAGGGTCTGCGCCCGTACCAGCCGGGCCGTGGACGACCAGCTCGTCACCGCGATGGCGATGGTGATGGACGCGGTGCCCTGCCCGATCACCGCCGACAGCGAGATGGCCAGCGGCAGGCTGGGCAGCGCGATGAACCAGTCGGTGAGGTGCATCAGCGCCTTGCCGGTCCAGCCGCCGTAGTGCCCTGCGACCAGGCCGACGGCGCTGCCGAGCACCACCGTCAGCACCGTCGCCATCAGACCGATGGACAGCGAGGAGCGGGCTCCCCAGATGACCAGCAGCAGGATGGAGCGACCCTCCTGGTCGGTGCCGAGCGGATAGCCGTCGGTGGGGGAGTGCAGGGAGGGGCCGTCCACCTTGATGACGTCGAGGTCGTTGCCGGAGATGAACAGCGGCGCGCACAGGGCGAGCAGGCCGAACACGACCAGGATGCCGAGGCCCGCCACGCCGGAGCGGATGCGGACGAAGGAGCGGACGAAGCCGGCGAAGCCGTTGCGGCGCGGCGTCGGTGCGGCCGGCGCGAGCGGCGGCGCGGGGTCGGCCCCCGCCTGCGGCGGGGAGACGGCCTCGGTGAGGGGTTCGTGGTGGGTCACTGGGCACGCACCCGGGGGTCGAGGAAGCGGTAGATCACGTCGGCGAGGAGGTTCATGAGGATCACCGACGCGCTGAAGACGATGAACGTGCCCTGGAGCAGCGGCAGATCGGGCACCTTCAGGGCCTGGTAGCTGAGCTGGCCCAGGCCCGGCCAGGAGTACACGGTCTCCACGGTGATGGCACCGCCGAGCACCGTGCCCAGGTGCATGAAGATCATCGTGACCGAGGGCAGCAGCGCGTTGGGCACCGCGTGCCTCCGCCGTACGACGTCGTCACGCAGTCCCTTGGCCCGCGCGGTGAGCAGGTACGGGCTGCCCAGCTCGTCGATGATCGACGAGCGCATGACGGCGACGTACTGGGCGAAGATCACCAGGACCATGGTCAGACAGGGCAGGACGAGGTGTTCGGCCACGTCGAGGACGTGGTCAAGGCCGCCGGTGATCGCCGGGTCGCTCATTCCGCCCGCGGGCAGGAAGCCGGGGATCGGGCCGATGCCGACGCTGAAGGTGATCAGCAGGATCATGCCCAGCCAGAAGGTCGGCACCGACCACAGCGTCAGGGAGGCGCCGGTGGCGATGCGGTCCAGCCAGCTCCCGTGCCGCCAGCCGGATCTCACGCCGAGCCAGAGGCCGAGCGTCACCGAGATGACCGTGGCCGTGCCCATCAGCAGCAGGGTCGGCCACAGCCGGTCGCCGATGAGGGAGCTGACCGGCTGCTGGAACTCCCAGGAATCGCCCAGGTGACCGGTCAGGGTGTCGGTGACGAAGTGGAAGAAGCGTTCGGGCACCGACTGGTCCAGGCCGAGCTGATGGCGCAGCTGAGCCATCTGCGCGTCGCTGGTCGGCCGGCCACGGGTGATGGACTGCACCGGGTCGGCCGGCATCAGGCTGAACAGGACGAAGCCGATGACGAGGGTGGCCAGGAAGCTGACGGCCGCGGCCACCAGCTTCGTGACCAGGTAGCGCGCGAGTCCGGAGCCGGGCCGGGGGGGGGGGGGCGGGGGGGGGGGGGGGGGCGGGGGCGGCGGGGGCGGGCAGCGCCGCTCCGGAAACAAAAAAAAAAAAACACACGAATTAAATAAAGTAAGTGTTAAT